>JAKAPO010000126.1 GCA_021807065.1 bacterium | reverse complement strand
ACCGCATCGTATATCCACACGTGAGGACCGCAAACGATCGCTATCAACGCGGTTATGGCCATCGCATCCTCGATCGGGCGCCGGCGTAAGAGAAGCACCAGCGCGGCAAAGAGAACGATCCCAGCTCCGATCGCAACCGGCGCGGCGGCTCCCAGTCGTGTCAGCAATGCGGGGATACTGTACGCCTGCGTCGCGTTGGAGGCAAAATCTACCGGAATGTCAACCCGCAGTAGATGCGCGTAGGCGACCGGCCAAAGCCAGTCGTGCGTAGCAAACGCGGACAGCGCATACCAAACCGGAAGCCAGCAAGCGGCGGCTGCAAGGGCGCGCCATTCGCGCCGCACGAGTAAGAGAACGAGGAACGGAGCGGCGTACGTCGGCTTGTACGCGAGCGCTCCGACCACCAACCCCGCCGCAAATCCGTAACGCCGGGAGAGGAGCACGGTCGCGGTTGCGACGAGCATCAGGCCGAACGTCGCGTTCTGTCCGCTCTCGAGCGCGTAGAGTGTTGGAGGCCAGGCCACTGCGAGCATCACCCCCAACCATAGCGGAAGATGGAAGAGACGCGCGAGGGCCGCACCGGCGAGCGCTGCGCAAGCGAGACCGGACGCAACGGCTAGCGCATATGACGGTGCCAAGCCTAGGAGCGATAGCGGCTTCAGGAACCACGCGACGCCGGGGAGGTAGAGAAATGGTTCGAGGACTAGCCGATGCACCTGCTCCCACGCGAAGAAATCTTGGAGCGAAGCGAATGCTTTCGTCCCGACTGTAGAGCCAGCGGCGTAAAACGCGTCCCAATCGCTCGGGCTAGGGTTATGCGAGAAGCTCGTGACAAGTTTCGCCGCACATGCCAGGGTGAGCAAGGCAAACGCCGCAATGTACGGTGCAGTACGTCTCATGAGTGCTCAGCAGCGCGCTGTCGGATCGACGCCGTGGAGACATCGGCCGCAACAAGAAGCTCGCGTACGAAGTCAGCTCCGGCGCGGTCGCGCGCGGAGCGGGATCCGGTCATCTTAGGAACCTCTTATCAATCAGAGGCTCCCTAGCGATGCACGCTGACGACGAACGCGATCAGCATCGATACCACGATGTACGGCGCGAATGCGATCGGCTTCGTCCCGCGACTGCGAATCACCGAGACGACGGTCGCGGCAAAGCAGGCTATCGAGAGCGTGAGGAGGCTGACCTGCAAGCCGAGCGTGGCACCGGTAAGCATCGCCAGTTTCGCGTCGCCCCAGCCCATGCCGCGACCGCGCGAGAGTGTCGCCGCGAGCGCGAACGCACCGAAGATGACGAGCGCCGAGATCGCGATCCACCACGTGTGATGTAGGACGACGCCAAACGCGATAATCGAGAGCGGCACGAGCGTGAAAAGATCGGGCACGATTCCGGTGCGGGCATCGCTGTACCAGGCGCCGACGAGCGGAACGCCGAGCAGCGCGATCGTGCCCAGCTGCAACAGATTGCCGCCGCGCGCCGCGAGCACGATTCCCAGGAGCGCGTAGAGCACGATCGGGATCGCCGGATGCAGCTGCACCGGTGCGGGCCCGTCGTCGTGGCGTTCGAGACGAGCGCAAACGAAATCGGCCGCGATGACGCCGCACGCCGCGGCGCCGGCATAGATGAATGCCCAAGCGAACACCGTTATCATCAATGCATCCCTCCGAAATAGCGCGCCAAGACGCCGCCGAAGATCATGATAAACAACGCCGGCAGCATCGTCAAAGCCATCGGAAAGATCAGCTTGTTGCCGAGCTGCGCGGCAATCTCTTCGGCGCGCATGATGCGCCGGTCACGGGAATCGGCCGCCAGCTCTTCGATCACGCCGGTAATCGAGGCACCGACGCGTTCCGATTGGACGAGCGCGGTCACGACGGTCGTCAACTCCGGCTCGCGCACGCGCTGCGCCATTGCATTGAGCGCCTCGGCACGCGACCGCCCCAACCGAACGTCCTCGAGCGCGGTACGCAGCTCGTTTCCGAGCGTTCCTTTCAGTCCTTCGGTTGCGAATGAAATGGCTTGATTCAGCGCCACGCCGGCTTCGGCCGTCGTTCCAAGCAAGTCGAGAAAATCGGGAAGCGAGCGCCGCACTTCCAGTTTGCGCCGGTTGATCGCGGCGGCAAGCTCCGCGTAGGGGCGGTAGACCCCGAATGCCGCAAGCGCGGCGACGATCGCAAACCCCACCGGCGAGAAGAGGTGCAGCGCCATTATCACCAAGAAACCAATCCCCGCACCGACACCACCGTAGATGAAGGAACGCGAGAGCAGCTTCACCGGCGTCACGCTGTACCAGCCGGCTTCCTGCAAGCGCACCTCGAGACGATCGCGACGCTGTTCGTTGAGCAAACGTCTGAAGACCGCCGCAGCCGCCTCGCCCCCGCCGAGGCCGGCCGACGCGTCGAGGGCCGCAAGCCGCGAGGAGACTTCGCTGCGCGAGCCCATCATCATATAGACTACGATTCCGGTCGCCCCTATCACGAGGAGTACTACCAGTACCAGTATCATACGTCCAACCTCGAGAGGGCGCCGAACCAAACCCATCCCAGCGCTATCAATCCGACAACCACCGCAAGACAGATGCGTCCGAGCAGCGTACCGACGAGCCCAGCTCGCATGTCGGGTTCGAACACCATGATAAAGGCGCCGACGCCGATCGGGAGCGCGGAGATGATATACTTCGTAAATTTGGCCTCGGCCGTGAGGGCTGCGATCTTGCGGTTGAGCTTGCGGCGTTGCTTGATGGTCTCGGCGAGGTTCTCCAGCACCTTGCCGAGATTCCCACCCGTCGCACCGTTCAAGCGAATCGAGCGCGTCATCATCGTCAACTCTCCCGAGGGCATGCGCTCGGACAGCTGATCGAGCGCGTCGTAGATGCTGACGCCGATCTGCGTCTGACTGAGCACCCGCGAGAACTCGATGCGAGCCGGATCGGCCATGTCGCTCACGACTTGGAGCAGCGCCTGGCGCAATCCAAGCCCGACGCGCATGGCACCGGTAATCAAGCGAAGCACGACCTCGAGTTGATTGCTGAACTGCTGCAAGCGTTTCGCAATGCGATGCTCGATGTAGCCGCGGGTCCCCACGAAGGCCATGACAGACGTGCCGACGAGCATGAGGACGCCGAGCGCAGGTTGAGGTTTGATCAGCGCGAGCAGCAGAATCCATGGAATGACCGCGATGCCGATGACGATCATCGCCAGCTCCTCGGCTTTAATCGGAATTGCAGCGCGTTCCAGAAGGACCCGCGACGGTTCCATCTTCACGGCGACCCAAGCGACGAGGTTATTCCAAAATGCGATGCAACCGAGCACGACTGCGCCCGCAACGCCAAGGAGAATAAAGGGGGTTGCTCCGCTCATGCTTCCTACCAGGCCGCCACCGCGATCCGCATGCTTGAGAGGCGCTCGATTTGGAAGCTAATGCCGTACTCTTCGAAGCGGCGCATGAAACTCGGCTGCACTCCGGTGTAGACGAAGCCGCCGACGAGCTTACCTTCCTTGTCGAGACCACGTTGATCGAACCGCACGATCTCTTGCGTCGAGACGACGTCGCCTTCCATGCCGACGACCTCGCTGATCGAGGTGATCTTGCGGCTGCCGTCGCGCAGGCGCGATGTCTGAACGATGAGGTCGATGGCTCCGGCGACCTGCTCGCGAATGGCCCGAACGGGGATCTCGAATCCCGCCATCAGCACCATCGTCTCGATGCGCGCCAGGCAATCGCGCGGCGTGTTTGCGTGGATCGTCGTGAGCGAACCATCGTGGCCGGTGTTCATCGCCTGCAGCATGTCGAGCGCCTCACCGCCGCGGCACTCGCCGACCACGATCCGGTCGGGGCGCATGCGCAGCGAATTCCGGACGAGTTCGCGAATGGGAATCGCGCCGCGTCCCTCCACGTTCGGCGGCCGCGCCTCCATGCGCACGACGTGCTCCTGATGCAGTTGCAACTCGGCGGCATCCTCGATCGTGATGATGCGCTCGTTCGCCGGAATATACCCCGAGAGCACGTTCAAGAGCGTCGTCTTGCCGGAACCGGTGCCGCCCGAGATCACGACGTTCAGCCGCGACTCGACGCAGGCGCGCAGCATGTCGGCCATCTCCGGCGTCATCGATCCCTTCGAGATGAGGTCTTCGGTTTTCAGCCGTTCCTTGGCGAAGCGGCGGATCGTGATCGTCGGATAGTCGATCGAGAGCGGCTCGATCGTCGCGTTGACGCGAGATCCGTCGGGCAGGCGTGCGTCGACCATCGGCATTGCCTCGTCGATGTGCCGTCCGATCGGCGAGATGATGCGTTCGATGACGAGCCGCAGCTGGTGCTCGTCGTTGAAGCGCTTGCCCGAGAACTCGATCCGACCGGCGCGCTCGACGTAGATGCGGTCGGGCCCGTTGACCATAATCTCGGAGACGTCCGGATCGGCCATCAAGTCCTCGAGCGGTCCGAGGCCCAGGCACTCGTGAATGATCTCCTGCCGTAGCCTTGCGACCTCCTCCGCCGAGCAGATTCCCGGATTCCGCGCAACGATCTCATTGACCGTGCCCTCGACTTCCGTGCGCAGCTCTTCCATGCGCAGCGGATCGGCGTTAGCCCCGATCGCCGCGAAGTCGATACGACGAGAAACCTCACGGTGAATCTGCGCCTTCAGTTCGTCGCGCGCCGTTCTCTGACGCTCGCTCATCATGTCCGAGGCGCGCTGCGCTACCGGTCCGTTGACCTTGCCGTTCGACTTTTCACGCGTGTTCATGCGGCGCTCGCCCAGCGGCGTGCTAGTCGACGGCTGCAAGACGAGCAGATCGGCCTGCTGCGGGCTCGTGTCCAACTTTCCCGCAAGCGTGACGAGCGCGCGCTCGAATCGCTTGTCGTCTACGGGCGGCAGCTCGCCGGAAATCTTGATACGCAAGGAACGCTCGATCTCCGCGCTTGGTACCCGGCCCTTCGTGTCACGCACGGCCACGACGGCGCTCAGACGCGAATCCGGAACGCCGAACTTGAGCAGTTCTAGCTGCATGACCCGTCCGCCGGTGACCCCGAGCATCGACGGTTCGATAACGAGCAAGAACTGTGCTGCGCGCACCGCAAAAGGCCGTACCGCAGCGGCAAACGGCTGCGGAGCGTCGACGACGATCGTCTTGGCGGTTTCGCTTATCGATCGAAGGAATTGCTCGATCTTGTCGGGCTTGATCGTGAAGCCGTCGTGAATCGAGAAAGCCATCTCGAAAAGCGTGAGATTCGGGCCGACCTCGGCAAGGCCGAAATCGTCTTGTGCGCGGCGTGCATCGATCTTGGCAATCGCGTTGAAGATGACGGCACCCGCGCGGCGACCGGAGAGATCGCCGTCGACGAGCAACGTCGGCCGCGTCTTCGCGAAGTGCGTCGCGAGCTGTGTCGCGATGGTGGTTGCGCCGACGCCACCTTTGGCACCGACGACGAAAAATATCTCGGGCATGGGTTCTCCGCTACGTCACCTTACGTGCCGCCGTCGATTTGGTCGCCTTCGATGACCTCGACGGGCGAGTTCCATTGCGGACGGGCGCGCCGCGGCGGTCCGGCAGGTCTCGGTGCACTCGCCGGCGGTCCGGCGAAGATCGTCGAGGCAAAGATGAGCGGCTGGGTCGTGCCGCTGTGATCGCCCTTCGGGCGCAGCGCAAGACGTAACGTGCTGTTGAGATCGGCCATCGCCAACAGATCGGCTTGGCTCGGTGTCACTTCCAGCGTGACCGAACGCGGAACGTTGGGAACGGGCGGTTGGCCCGGCTGCGGCGTCGGCTGCGTGAGATTCTGCACGGTACCGCCGACGGCGAAGACCGTTACGTCGCTGAGAATCGTCGCCGCGGTTGGCTGCTCGCTGCCGACGCGCGGCGGAACGGCGATGACGTCGACTTTATCGCCCGGTTGAACGAGTCCGGAGACGTCGCGCACTTCGTCGACCGGTATCGAGATCGCGCGGTAGCCAGGAAGGATATGGAGCCCTCCTGCCGGAGCGACGTCGCGGCTCGTGTTGGACGAGGTAATCGTGGAGCCCGCCGGAATCGGTCCGAGTGCAACGTCGCCGTTGATATCGCTGGGCGACGAGAGCGCGCCGGGATCGACGTCGCTGGCCGGTCGCATGACGACGTTTACCATCGAGCGATTCAGCGGCGTGTGCGCGGGTATGTCCGCAGCCGCCACCAGCACGGAGCGGCTTGGAACCTGCGCGACGCTGCGCGACGACGCGATGTAGTTGATGGTGAGCAGCAGGGCACCGGCGGCGAGCACCGCAGCGGTGACGAGCAGCATGGTGCGTCTATTCATCGGATGATCCTCAGGAATGGAACGGCGCTCTGTGCCAGCATCGCTGCTGCGAAGCCCGCGCCGATGGCCAAGGCGTAGGGAATTCTCGTGCCGCGCGCATCGATGACGGCGGCGCCGGCCGCCAAACTATGTCCCGCAACCGAAGAGGCGACGCCCGAGCGCACTCGCGCGAGGACCGCCGTCAGCTCGCCTCGCGCCGCCGAGACCACTACTGCGAGCAATCCTCCGAAGAGGGCCGAGTAGAGCGCCACGTCGATGCAGGCGGGAAAACCCGCAAGCGCGCCGACGCCGGCGAACAGCTTGACGTCGCCGCCGCCCAACACACCGGCGGAGTGCACGACCGTGCCGAGCGCCAGCGCGCTCGCGACGATCGCCAGCGCGATGAGCGCGGCCTGGAAGCCCTCGAATGCTGCGAGCGCGGGGGCGACGCACAGTAAGGGTAACGTCAGGGCGTTGGGCACGCGGCGCGACCGCAGATCCGTATAGACCGCGATTGCGCACGCCGTTGCGGCAAGCACGAAGGCAATATCTTTAGACATCGCTGCTCGCGTTCGTATACATGTTGCTGACCGCGCCGCCGAACACCGTTATCGCGACGATCGCAGCGAGCGCAACGAGCATGAGCAGCACGCCATACTCGACAGA
>JAKAPO010000125.1 GCA_021807065.1 bacterium | reverse complement strand
TTAATTCTTGGCCGAAATCCTACGACGACGTAGATCACGCGCATTCCCGCTTTTCGCGCGGCTTCTATCGCCGAAGCGGTCGCGTCGAGTAACGCATCCTGGCCCGCTGCAAACCGCTCGACGATCGCGGTCTGGAAATCCATAACCAGCAGGGCGCTGCGTCGAGGGTCTACCTGCAAATCATCCACATTCGATGATGACGATTATGGCGTCGCACGACGAGCTTCCTCGAAGTAGGGCATTCGGACTGTACCGGCGTAGGAAAGACGCCCACACCGCCGTCGTAGCTCAGTGGTAGAGCATTTCCTTGGGTTCCACGTTACGTGCCCGTCGTATCCGTCGGCGTCATCGAGTGGCGGAAGCGACGCAAACTCGGCGAAGCGCTGGCCGGCGACGCCGAGCCATTGGGTGCCCGTTCCCGAGAGTCCGGCGGCCGAGATGCGCCTGTCGACGCGGATCGCGCGCACGCCCTTCAAGGAACCGGTACCGAGCGCCACTCTGGATTGCGCGATCAGCGCGCGAGACGTCGCATCGGCGGAGGCGCGCGCGGCCGCCGGCCACGTGAGAAGCGCAGCGGCGAGGAGCGCGATGGAGAACAGTCGTGCCTTCATACCTGCGGTACAGCAGCCCGCAGGACGGTGTTCTACCCTTTGCGATCGACCCTCGCGAGCCAGGCGGGTGCGCCGTCTTGGTCGTGAAACCTCGTCTGCAGGCGCTCCGGCTCGACGGAGACGACGCTCCATCCGCCGGTAGCGTCGAACGGCGCGCGCAACGCTTCGAGGCCGATCGGGTGCGGGCCGAGATCCGACCCGCGGTCGCTAAAACACAGCAGGTGCAACGTGCCGCCGGGATCGACGACGGACGCGAGACTCGAAACGTACCGTACACGCTCGTCCGCGTCGAAACTGTGGAACAAGCCGCAATCGAGGACCGTGCGAAAGCGGCGGTTCAAGCGTTCGAGATGCAACGCGTCCGCGAGCGCGAACTCCGCTTCGATTCCGCGCTGTTCTGCTTTCTCACGCGCCATCGCGAGCGCCGTCTTGGCAACGTCCACTCCCAAGACGGACGAGCCTTCGGAGGCGATACAGAGCGCGTTCTCACCCGTGCCGCAACCGGCGTCGAGCACCGGTGCGACGAACGTATGCTGCAAGACCAAGCGCGCCACTGCGGGCTGAGGCTCTCCGATATCCCACGGCGCGGGCCCGTCGCCGTACGACGCATCCCAGGGTTTTCCCGACATGCGCTCGTGCGTGGTCGGTAGGCCGTCCGGACCGCTCATGTCCTAATCTATTCTATTTGTTCCAGGGGCGCCCATGCCAAACGCCAGCAGCGACGGGTGGGAAGGCCGACAATCGGCGCACGCGGAAAGGCTCGCGGGCGCCGTCGTAGCTTAGTGGTAAAGCACTGCTTTGGTAAAGCAGAGAGCATGGGTTCAATCCCCATCGACGGCTCCATTTTTTCTGTAATCGCGGAGGCGCCGTGGAATCGAAGCCGACTTACCTCGGCACGATGATCCCACTCGCCACGGTTGCGTTTGGACTCATCGCTGCCGGTGCGTGGAATAAGTTCATTCCAGATTTGTTTGCCATTTTTCGAGCCGCATGGCGTTTGCGATGACGGAGACCGAGCTGAAGGACATCGCGGCTGCGGCAATGATCGGCGAAAGCAAAATGCCGAAGAACGGGTAGAGCCCCCGCCGCGATCGGAATGCCGAGCGTGTTATACGCGAACGCGAAGAAAAGGTTCCGTCGCACGTTGCGCATCGTCGCCTCTGAAAGCTTGCGAGCGCGTAGGATCGCCGCGTTCTTGTGCAGCCGTGAGAACCGCGGTTGCCAACGGATGCTCGCCTGCGCGCTCCAAAGCCGCAGCGAATCCGATGACGTCCTTCTCGGTCCAGGGTAAGGAAAAGGCCACGGGTTCAATCCCCGTCGACGGCTCCATTCCTCTTGTGCTACGCGGGCGTGGCGACTTCGGGTTTCGGTAATGCTGGCGGACCGAGAATGCCGCGCAACGCTTGCGCGTCCAACGTTTCTTCGCGCAACAGCGCTTCCACGAGCTTTTCGAGGCGGTCGCGGGCGCTCGTCAAGAGCGCGTGCACGCGCTCGTGCGCTTCGTCGAGAAGCCGCGCGACGTCGCGGTCGATGCGAGCGGCGGTCGCTTCACTGTAATCGCGTCCCTGCGCCATCTCATAGCCGAGAAACGGCTGCTGCTCGTCGGCGCGGAACGCGAGCAATCCGATCTCGCCCATGCCCCAGCGTGTAACCATCCGCCGAGCCAGCGCGGTGGCTTCGACGAGATCGTTTTCGGCGCCGGTTGAGATTTCGCCGAGCGCGACCTCTTCGGCCGTGCGACCACCGAGCAGAACGGACAGTTTCGACGTCAGGTAGTCCTTGCTCAGGTTGTGTCGCTCCTCGCCGGGAATTTGCTCCGTGGCGCCGAGCGCGCGTCCGCGGGGAACGATGGAAACCTTTTGTACCGCGTCGGCGCCCGGCGTAAGCCAGGCGACGAGTGCGTGGCCCGATTCATGGTATGCGACGATCTTGCGTTCGTCGGGATTGACGAGATGCGGATGCGCTGCGCCAATACGAATCTTGTCGTGCGCCTCCGAAAAATCGGCTCGCGTCACCGAGCTGCGATTGTTGCGCGCAGCGACGAGTGCGGCTTCATTACAGAGGTTCTGCAAGTCGGCTCCCGATAATCCGATCGTGATCGCCGCAACTGCCTTCAAATCGACGTCCTCGGCGAGTTTGAGGCCCCGAGTATGAATGTGCAGGATGCCTTCGCGCCCTTCTTTGTCGGGAAGATCGATCGTTACTTGGCGATCGAAGCGTCCCGGGCGAAGCAAAGCGGGGTCGAGAACGTCCGGCCGATTCGTCGCCGCGAGGATGATGATATCGTATCGCGGATCGAATCCGTCGAGTTCGGCAAGCAATTGATTGAGCGTCTGCTCGCGCTCGTCGTTTACCGTGCCGATGCCCGCACCTCGGCGCCGGCCGACGGCATCCAGCTCGTCGATGAAGACGATTGCCGGGGCGATTTCCTTGGCTTGATTGAACAGATCGCGAACGCGGCTTGCGCCGACCCCGACGAACATCTCGACGAATTCGGACGCGTTGAGGCTGAGAAAGGGTACGCCGGCTTCGCCTGCAACTGCTCGTGCAAGCAGCGTTTTGCCCACGCCGGGCGCACCGACGAGCAGCACGCCGCGCGGGATACGCGCGCCGATCGCACGGTATTTTTGTGGATGGCGCAGGAAATCGACTTCCTCTCGCAGATCCATCTTGGCCTCTTCGGCCCCCGCGACGTCGTTGAATGTGACCGTCTGCAGTCCGGCGATGTACCGCTTGGCGCGAATGCGCCCGAAACCGCTCATGATTCCCGACTGTCCGCGACCGAGCGACGAGATGAGCCAGAGAAAGAGTCCGATCATCGCGATTGCGGGAAGCCAGGTGAGAAGCGTCTGCGCAAGCCACGGCGACGACGGTTCCGTTACGTCGACGACGACGTGGTGACGCTCGAGCAATGGCATGAGAGCGGTGTCACCTTGCGTCGCGGGAAATGTCGTTTGAAAAGTCGTGCCTTTCGGCAACGGGCTCGGCGCTGGAGCAGGTTGCTGCAAAATTGCCCGAAGCTTAACGATTTCCGATACCGGTTCTGCATAGGGTTCGACGAACGTGCCCGCGATCTGATCGCCGGAGATATGCACGGCAGAGACATTGTTTGCGCGAACCTGGCCGAGGAACGTGGAGTATGGGATGGTTTGCGACGCACCTTGATGTGGTCCGAGGAACAGTATGAAGTTCCAGGCCACCAATGCGAGAAGGACGAGCCACCAAATCGGACCCCAGCCTCGGGCTTTGCGCTGCTGCTGCTCCGGGGGACGTTGCCGGTCGGGCGCTGGTTGCTGGTCAGGAGGCGTGGGCGGTTGCCGGGACACGTACGAGGGCTTCTGCGGCGCGATAACTCCGTACTCCCGAAGGCGAGATGGAGCACATCGCAAGCAACCGCGCGTACTCCCCAGCCACGTTGTTCCAGATCATTCTCCTGCCGAAGGCGTACCCCGCTACGGCCGTCGACTCGCGAAACCCGGGATCGGCCAGGAACCGACCTGTTGCCGACGCTAAGGAACGCGAATCGCGAAACTCGGCGAGCAGTCCTCGGCCGTCCGCGAGCAACTCGCGCGCGTACGCGTAGGGCGTCGAGACGATCGCTTTCCCAGCCGCCAGAGCGTATGCAAGCGTACCGCTGACGACCTGATCCGCGTTGACGTACGGTGTCAGATAGACATCGGTCGCTTGCAGATACCTCAGCAGCTCCTGCAGCGAGAGATAGCGGTCGATCATCCGAACGTTCTTGCGAAGACGCATCACTGCGATGAGTTCCTGTAGCGACGTCCGATAACGCTCGCCTTCTGCCCGCACCACGTTCGGATGCGTTGCGCCGATAATGAGGTAGAGAACGTCGGGGTAGGCTTGCGCAATCTCATGAATCGCGGCGATGGCGTATTCCAATCCTTTTCCGCTGCTGATGAGACCAAACGTCGAGATCACCGGGCGGTTGCCTATCGCCAGCGCCTCTTTTGCGGCTTCCGTGCCCGTTAACGCGACGTCTGGAACGCCATGATGGATGACGGAAACTCTTTCGGGCGCAATGCCGTAGCGTTCGATCAGGAGCCGGCGCGCCGTCTGCGAGAGCACGACAACGTGCGAGGCGCGACCGGCGAGAGCGCGCGCAAGGCCCGCATGCCGTGCGCTCGGCTGCGGCAGAACGGTGTGCATGCTGAGCACGACCGGTTTCTCGATTGCCTGTATGAGTTCGAGCGCCCACGCGCCGCCCTCTCCGCCGAAGAGGCCGTATTCGTGCTGAATGTTTACGACGCGGCTCGGATGCGCGTTGATGCGCGACGCCGCGGCGTAATAGGTGCTAAGATCGTCTTCCTTGATGCGCGCGATCACGCGTGGATTGTACAGATACTGCGTCCCCGAGCGATCGTCGATCGCGACCACGTCGCTGACGCCACCGTTCAACGCATCGTAGTGTCGTACCAGATCGTTCGTAAACGTTGCGATGCCGCATTGCCTTGGCGGAAACGAGCTGATGAAGAGCATGCTTTCCTATGAAACGCGTCGCGCTCGGGCGCGGGTGGCCGGGAAGGCCGTTCGCAAGAACTGGATCAAGCATTGTGCCGAAAGACGTGCACACTCTTCGCCGATCGCTTCGTATGCGAGCCGGCCTGCGGGATCGTCGGCATAGGCGTACTCGGCACTCACGAGCAGGTTGGCGAATGGGCCGAAACGGCTTGCCGTGATCGTTCCCATGAGCGATGGCAACGGCGTTCCCCACTGATGGCGCCAGGAGAAAGCGATCGAGCGTTCACGGCTGACGATCATCGGAAGCGGGGTCAGCTCGAACGCGACGTCAGCGCCCGCCGCCCTGCCGGGCAGCCGGAACGGGCAGATCACAGAGCCTCCCCAGGCGTCGACGCGCTGAAGGATGCGTTCGAGCGGGTCCTCACTCGAGCGCAACCAGAAGGACTCGTGCAGCCGCTCGGAACGGTTTGCGCGTTCGATTGCCATACCGATACCGTAGCGGGGGATTGCGGCGCTTTCGTGAATTGCCGGGTCAATCCGTTCGTATTGCGTTCCCATGCTCTTCCTAACTGCCCCCTATGCTCGGCCGGGAGCACGAGGGGCGGGTAAGGTACTACGGTGAACGCGTCGTTGTTGTATCGTTTCAAGAGCCGGCGCTTCGCTGGGCTCCTTCTGGCCGAGCGACTCTTGCGCTTGGAAGAAGAACCGAACGCGATCGTCTTGGCGCTTCCGCGTGGGGGCGTCCCGGTCGGCTATGAGATCGCGCGGGCGCTGCATCTCGCACTCGATGTCTTCCAGGTTCGCAAACTGGGAGTACCGGGACATGAGGAGCTCGCGATGGGCGCTATAGGCAGCGGCGGAGGCCGCTATCTCAATCGCGAGGTCATCGATGCGCTGCACATCAGCCAAGACGAGATCGAGAGCGTAACGAAGCGCGAGAAAGCCGAGTTGGAACGGCGCGAGCGTTTGTACCGCAATAACCGCCCTCGAAGAGCGCTCGGCGGAAAGATCGCGATCGTCGTCGATGACGGCGTGGCGACGGGATCGTCGATGTTTGCCGCGATCGAAACACTGCGATCCGAGCGCGTCGAGCGAATCGTCGTCGCCGTGCCGGTCGGGCCGATCGAGACGTGCGAGCGCATTGCGGCCATGGCCGACGAACTGATTTGTTTGCGTATGCCGGAACCGTTCTACGCGGTCGGTACGTGGTACGAACGGTTCGAACAGGTTGATGACGACGAAGTCAACGCGCTCCTCGCAGATGCCGAGAAACGGTCCGTGCCGTGAGTTCGCCGGCACGCAGCGTCGAGGAGTTCAACCTCTGCATTCCCATCAGCGGGTCCGAGTACATTTGGGCGTCGCTCGAGGTTCCGGCCGATGCTACCGGCTTGATCGTCTTTGCGCATGGGAGCGGCAGCAGCCGGCATAGCCCCCGCAATCGTTTCGTCGCGCGCGTTCTCGCACGCGAACGATTGGGATCGCTGCTCGTCGATCTGCTCTCACCAGGAGAAGCCGTTCGCGACGAGCAGACAGCCGAATTGCGCTTCGATATCCCGTTGCTTACGCGGCGACTCGTCATCGCGACGCGTTGGGCGCGCGCGAACAAAGATCTTGCAGGCTTGCCGTTCGGCTATTTCGGTGCGAGCACCGGCGCGGCGGCCGCGCTCATTGCGGCCGCGGAGATTCCCGAGGAAGTGCGAGCGATCGTCTCGCGAGGTGGCCGCCCCGACCTTGCCGGCGGGGCATTGGGAAAGGTTCGCACCCCGACGCTGCTCATCGTGGGAGGCAACGACAGCGTCGTCATCGATCTCAATCGCAAAGCAATGCGAGAGATGCACTGCGAACGCGAGATGGTTCTCGTCTAGGGAGCGACGCAGCTCTACTAGGATCGC
>JAKAPO010000124.1 GCA_021807065.1 bacterium | reverse complement strand
GATCTCGCTTGACGGCGGGCGAACGTGGAGCTCCTGGTACAGCCAACCGACGGGGCAGATGTATCACGTCGCCGCCGACAACCGGTTCCCGTATTGGATTTGCGGCGGCCAACAAGACAGCGGCTCGGCGTGCGTGAGCAGTCGTGGCAACTGGGGCGAGACGACGGAGCGTGATTGGCACCCGGCCGGTGCAGAAGAGTACGGATACGTCGTTGCCGATCCGCTGCATCCAGGCGTCTTCTTCGGCGGAAAAGTAGAGAAGTTCGATGAGCGCACGGGACAGACGCAGGAAGTTTCGCCGCTTGCGATTCCATCGCGTGGGTACCGAGAGGTTCGTACCGAACCGCTCGAATTCGACCCGCTACATCCCGAGCGACTCTACTTCGGGACGAATGTCGTCTTCGAAACCGAGAACGGCGGGCACTCGTGGCGCGCGATCAGTCCGGATCTGACGCGCAAACATCCCGGCGTGCCTTCGGTCCTCGGGCCTTTCGAACGAGACGATCCCCGGCACGGCACGCACAGCGGCGTCGTCTACGCGCTGGCAGTTTCCTACGTTCGCGAAGGCACTATCTGGGCGGGAACCGACGACGGTTACGTTTGGGTCACGAACGACGGCGGATCGCACTGGCGAAACGTCACGCCTCCGGCGCTGACGCCGTGGAGTAAGATCTCGCAGATCGACGCATCGCGCTTCGACGATCGCACGGCATACGTTGCGGTCAATCGCATGCGGCTCGACGACTTGCACCCATACGTGTACCGAACGCATGACGGCGGCACGCATTGGCAGCTGATCGTCGACGGGCTTCCGAACGAGCCCGTCAACGCCGTCCGCGAGGACCCGCTACGGCCGGGCCTCTTATACGCCGCGACGGAAGACGGCGTCGACGTCTCGTTCGATGACGGAAACCACTGGCAATCCTTACAGCGCAATCTTCCGCGTAGCTCGGTACGCGATCTGGTCGTCCACGGTGGCGACGTTATCGTGGCCACGCACGGACGGGGTTTCTGGATACTCGACGACGTCGAACCGTTGCGCGAGATCGCCACGGGCCAGCCACTCGGAGCGGTGCACCTATTCAGACCCGCAGCAGCCTACCGCGTCCGGCGCGATACGAACACCGATACGCCGCTGCCTCCCGAAGAAGCATCCGGCGAGAATCCTCCGGTCGGAGCGATCTTGGATTACTGGCTGGCCAGGCCGGCGCGGCGAGTCGTTCTGGAGATTCTGACTCCCGGCGGCAGGGTAGTGCGCCGCTACTCGAGCGACGATCGGCCTCCGCCGCCAATTGTCCGCCTCGACAAGCCGTTGGCGTGGGAAGCCGGCTTCCAGCGCCTCTCCGCCGATCCCGGCATGCACCGCTTCGTATGGGATCTGCGCGAAGCTCCTCCGCGTGTCACTCCGGCACAGCAAGACCTGCCGATATCGGCGGTCTGGCACGCAACGCCGCGCGTACCCCAAGGAGCGTTGCTGCCTCCCGGACGCTACACCGTACGACTCATCGCCGACGGCATCGTGCGGGCAGCGCGCCTCACCGTTCTCATGGATCCTCGCGTTCATCTGTCGCAGCAGGCGCTCGCGCAGCAGTACGACCTGGCACACGATATCACGGGCTTGCTCGACCGGCTCTACGGGCGCTGCGATTGCGGCAGACTGGTCGGCGATTTGGAATCGCTGCTTCAAACCGTCGATGGAAGCGACAGTACGCCAACGGCAC
Organism: bacterium; assembly: GCA_021807065.1. Taxonomy (GTDB): domain Bacteria; phylum Vulcanimicrobiota; class Vulcanimicrobiia; order Vulcanimicrobiales; family Vulcanimicrobiaceae; genus Tyrphobacter. Next base: position 5,278 of record JAKAPO010000124.1, on the reverse strand, counting down.
AAGCGCGCGCGGCTTACGCAACCCTCAACCGCGAGGTCGCGCACGAACTGCACCGCGGTGCGATTCAGTTGCACTACTAACGGGTATTGGAAATGTTGTCTTTTTCAATAATGAGGAGAATTCCAATGAAACGACTCTCGGTACTTGCGGCAGGTTTGGCGGCTGCGATTGTCCTCACGGGCGCGGCAGCGCTTAGCGGCACCGGCGCGATGACCAACATGCCTGCAGCTTCAGTCGCGAACGTGACGCTGACGGCGGAGCATGGAAGCGGGCAGCATGGCACTGCGACGCTCGTTCAGAGAGGTGATAGCGTCGTCGTCACGCTCATCATGAGCGGCATTCCGGTTGGCGTTGCCGAACCGGCACACATTCATCCCGGTACGTGCGCGAAGTTGAATCCCGTGCCTAGGTATCCGCTCACCAACGCAACGAACGGGGCGACGACCACCACCATCAAGAACGTGAAGCTTGCGAGCCTACTCGGTGGCAAGTACGCGATCAACGTTCACAACGCCGCTGATTTAAGGATCTACGTGGCCTGCGGACCCATTAAGTAGCCCGCGTAGGCGCGTGCGTCGACGTTTCCACCGCTGAGAACCGCGCCGACACGCTTGCCTCGCACCGGCACTTTCCCCGAGAGGACGGCCGCAAGAGCAGCCGCGCCGCTGGGCTCGAGCACGAGTTTGAGCCGTTGGAACGCGAAGCGAATCGCGGCACGCAGATCGTCGTCGGAGACGGTGGCGATCTTCGCGTGATGTTCCAGAGCTAATGCAAGCGTGAGCTTGCTCGGCGCTCTCGTTTGAAGCCCGTCGGCGATCGTGCGTGGGACTTCGATGGCAACGATTTCCCCGCGCGCGATCGATTGCCGAAAATCATCGCCGGTCTCCGGCTCGACGCCGTAGATCTGCGTTTTTGGGTCGAACGCATGCGCGGCGATCGCCGTCCCGCCCATCAAACCGCCTCCGCCGACGGGCGTGACGATCGCGTCTAGCGGACCTACGTCCTCGAGCAACTCAAGGGCCGCGGTGCCTGCGCCCGCGATAACCCTAGGATCCTCAAATGGCGTCACGAGCGTCGCGCCCCGTTCGTCGCACAGCGATTTCGCAATTGACTCTCGATGGGCGCGAGCACGATCGTATTCGATGACCTCGGCTCCGTAGCCACGCGTCGCGATCTTCTTCAATTCCGGGGCATCGGCCGGCATGACGACCGTCGCGTGCACGCCGAGAAGCTTTGCGGCGAGCGCGACGCCCTGAGCGTGATTGCCGCTCGAATACGCCACCACGCCGCGGGCACGCTCCTCGGGTGAAAGGAGCACGATGCGATTGTACGCGCCCCGAAACTTGAAGGCACCCATCCGCTGCACGTTCTCACATTTGAGAAACGCACGAGCGCTGATGCGTTCGTCGAGGGAACTCGACGTCACGACGGGCGTGCGATGCGCGACGCCACGCAAGCGGGCCGACGCAGCGCGCACGTCCTCGATTGAAACCCCGAGATCGATCACCGGACTAAGGTCCAGGTGTGGAATAGATGCGCAGCACGGCCGGACACTGTGCCCCCGCGCACCCCGAAGAGCGCAGCAGCGCTAAACCGTTTCCGCTCAAGCGGTAGAATGTCGCGTACGGCGGGATGCGCAGTTGCGTATCGCTTCGCACTACGAAAGCCTGCGCATCCGTGACGGTAACGGTACAATCGGCATAGTGAAGCGTCGCAGGAGCGAGGATTCGTATCGCTCCCGCCGGCAGATGGGCGCGCACGGCCGATGCAGTACCCTTCCATTCCTCCGTCTGGATCAAGCATTCCGGCAGCGCCGAAAGTGCCCACGGCGCATTGCCTCGCAATCCGCGAGGAGGCATCGACGCTGCCGGCAACGGCGGTGCCGGTTTCGGCGCCATCGTTCCGCGCCCTGGACCGACGGCGATGCGTAGTCGAAATGGATGCAAGGCCGTTATCAAGATCGCCGTTCCGATAACGAGGACCGTTGCGATCAGGAAGTAGCGCCACATATACCATTTTATCACGCAAGCGTCATGCGCATGGCGCCGCACGTAAAATCCGCCATGCCGTAGTACACGTCGAACGTGCGCTCTCCGAGGTCGCTTCGCCGGTCGATCCCCGTAGGGAAGACCACGTTATCCACGACTCCGTGGCGCTCGAGCTCGGATTCGGGAGCGAGAATAGGCGAAGAGGACCGATAGAGCACGCGATCGGGACGCTGTAGATCGTGTATGACGAGACCGGCGCGGTAGCGAAAGTGCGGCTTGCCGTTTTGGTTATCGACGAGATCGACGCCGTGAAAGAGCGACATCCAGCCCTCCGCAACGCGAATCGGCGGCGTTCCACCCCCGACGCGAAGCGAGCCCCATCGTTCCTCCGGTGCAAGGGCGAGCGTGCTTTCGCGCACCGTGAGCAGCGCGCGCCGGTCGGCAAGCGCTGCATCGAGCGGCACGTACGCAATGCGTATCGATTCGCGGTCGGGGAGGGCCAGCTTTTGAATGAACGGGATCGCGGCTCTTGCGTCGACGGTCGAGAGATGCAACATCGGACGGTGGTAGAACGCGAGAGAACGGATACCCGTAGGCGACGTAACGGGTTCGGGAAAAAAGGCTGCGTCTTTGTCGTCCCCCTGCGTTGCACCCGGATATTCAAACTGAACGAGACCCAAGCGTGCCCAGTTGCGCCCATCTCGCGAGCGTGCTACGGCGATGCGCGGGCCCTGTGGACCGAAAGCGGTATACGTCATCAAGAACTCGTCGAGCACCGGTATGAACGTGATGCGGGGATCCTCGCAACCATAGCCGCGTTGAGGACGCAGCTCGTACGCGGCCTCCGGTTCGAGCGCAAAGCCGAGCCGTTCCACCGTAACCTTGCCCCCTTGCATGCTCACGCGCGCTCGCTCGATTCGCGAGACGTTCCCGTGTTCGACGGTACGCGGATAGAGCAACGCCTCTCCGTCGCGCGTACGCGTAAATGCCGGATTCAGTACCCCTGCGGCCTCAGCCGGCGAACCATCGGGCGCCATGACGACACCAAGGCGCTCGACGCTCACCTCGAGCTCGAGCGCCCGTTCAATCGGCGATCTTCGGGCTCTCACGGCAGCACCGTCTGAGCGATGGGCGCATCTGCCGGAGTCACGACTTCGACGCGAATGCCTCGCCGATAGACCGTATTCGGAACGATCCAAAGCGTATACGTCCGATAATCGGGTGTCGGCTCTCCACCGTTTGCGGGCGGTTCCTCAAAGGCCACGACACGAACGCGGGTTGCATTCGCATCGATGGCCTCGACGATTTGGTGGTATCCGGTCCGATTGTGCGGCCCCATCAAGAGTACTACGCCGAACTCCCCGCGAAAATGCAGCGGTGCGCGAATTCCCAGCGCGCCGAGTTCCTCGGCGTTACGCACGACAACGATTTCATTTCCCCCTAAGACAGGGGTGGTTCCGACGGCATAGGTTCTCACGCGGACTTCTCGACAGCCTATAAGGAGGAACAAGGCCATCAAAGCCCACCAGCAGCGTTTCACGTCCCGGCACAGTTCGCACGACGAGTGTCGTTGCCTCTCCGGCCGTTCCTCCGTACCCTAGGGCCTAGGAATCCTGTGATCACGCTGCGGCGCCTCGCCTTGTTAACGGACCTTGTCGCATTCGTCGTCGTCTTGCTCGGGAGTTGGACGCGGATCAACGCGGCGGGGTTGACGTGCCCGGATTGGCCAACGTGCCGGCACTCGCTTTTCCCCAGCCTAGCCGGTGGGACGCTCTGGGAATGGACCCATCGCCTTCTCGCTTTCGCGCTCCTGCCGTTGGTCCTCGCGCTCGCCATTCACGTATGGAAACGCCGCAATCGCTCGCCGTTTCTCGTGCCGACGGGAGCGCTGGTTCTCGCGCTCTTCGTCGTTCAAGTCGGCCTTGGTGCAGCAACCGTAGATTTGGATAACACGCCGTTTTCGGTCGTGCTCCATTGGGGCACTGCAATGGCACTCATCGCATCGTTGCTCGCGCTCGCCATCTTTGCGGAAGATGGCGGCGGAATTCGGGGCTCGCCGCGGTCCGCTCACCCCATACGTACCCCCTCGCTGTTCGCTATTCTTTCAGCAACCGCAGTGATAACATTTGCCACAATGTGCATTGGGGCGTACGTGAGTTCGAGTGGTGCGGGGCTTGCCTGTCTTTCGATTCCCGGATGCGCAGGTAACGCCGTCGTGTACACGCCGGGCCAGATCGTACAGATGCTGCATCGCGGTGCCGCAGCCGTGACGCTGCTCTTTGCGGTTGCGTCGTTCGCGCTGGTATGGCTGCGCCCGGCCTCGCAGCGCGTGCGTGCCGCTGCGAGCGCAGGGCTCGGCCTGGTCTCCCTTCAAGTGCTGTTGGGCTTGCTGAACATCGTACTTCGCCTGCCGACCGATCTTCGCGAACTTCATGCCGCCAATGCGGTACTGGTTTTTCTGTCGTTCGTCGCCGCGACACTCTTCGCGGCTCTTGACTCTGTCATCTCGAGCGAGCGCAGTGCGCTAACGGTACGCAAGATCGAGGAACCGGCGTAATGTCGAGCGCCGTCGCGGCCATTCGCGATTACTACGACCTCTCGAAACCGCGCATCATCCTGCTTCTGCTGGTTACCACCGTGGCCTCGATGATCATGGCGGCGCGCGGTATGCCGCCACTGCCGCTGCTCGCCTGGACGCTGGCGGGAGGTGCGCTCGCGGCAGCATCGGCGGGCGCTCTCAACTGCGTTTTCGATCGCGATATCGACGCGGTGATGACGCGGACGAAGACGCGGCCGTTGCCGACCGGCCGCATCGATCCGCTTTTCGCAACGATCTTTGCGGTTCTCTGCGGCATCGTTTCGTTTGCCATCTTCTACTGGCTCGTCAACCCTCTTGCGGCGTGGCTCTCGCTCGTCGGCAACGTGTATTATGTCGCCGTTTACACGATGTGGCTCAAGCGAATAACGCCGCTGAATATCGTGATCGGTGGTGCGGCCGGCTCGGTCCCGCCGCTCGTAGGATGGGCCGCCGTTACGCACCATATCGGTAGCCCAGCGCTCGGACTCTTTGCGCTGATCTTTCTGTGGACACCGCCGCATTTTTGGTCGCTCGCACTCTCGGTGGAGACCGATTACGCAAAAGCTCGCATTCCGATGCTGCCGAACGTTTGCGGCGAGGAACGCACCAAACGCGAGATCGTCTACTATACGCTGCTCCTGATCGGAACTTCGCTGGTGCTCTATCCGCTGCACGTCATGGGAGCATTCTATCTCGCCGGCACGTCGGTGCT
>JAKAPO010000123.1 GCA_021807065.1 bacterium | reverse complement strand
TGGATCGCCCTTGGCGGGAGAGCTCACACCCGCTGGAGCCTTCCGGATTTGTGATCAGGTTTCTTGGTCACGCCGCTTTGCTGCCGTCGCGGCGTCCCATAGCCAGAGCAGCCGCACCTTTGACCTGCCCGATATTGAAATCGGTGAGATGACCCCAGACGTACTGGATTCCGCGACCTATGAACTGTATGTCTTCCCAGCTGCGAATATTCGTGAGTTTGTTCCAAACGAACTGCGGGCTGACGAAGGAGCGGTAGAGGTCCTGCGTTAGCATCAGCGTGTCTTCGGCCGTCAACGGGCTCTTCAGAATCGGCTGCCGCATGTCGTACTCATCCCAGTCCTTGGTCAGGAGCCAACCATTATTCTCCGCCTCCTTATACAGAGGTGTGCCGGCGTACGGCATAACGACCGTGGCCTGCAACGTATCCACGCAACCGGTACGAAACATCTTTTTCGCAAACTCGATCGTGTTACGAGCCTCTTCCTTAGTCTCCCAGGGGTAACCGATCATCGTGGTGATGTGCGGAGCCAGGCCGGCGCCCTTCGACCATTTGAGCTCTTGCGCGATCGTATCGGTCCTCATGTTCTTGGCCAAACGCTTGAGCGTACTTTGGTTTGCCGATTCCAGACCGTAAAGAATAAATCGAAACCCCGCTCTGCCCATAAGTTCGTAGTCTGCCTTGCTCAGGTAGTTGAAACGCATGTTACAGCCGATCTTCACTTTTTTGTGAAGGCCGCGCTCGATCAAGCCTTCGCAGAACTCGTGCAGCCACGCGCCGATTGGCAACGTCCCGGTATCGTCGAATATCTCCCGGACGCCGTACTTGTTCACTAGCATCTCGACTTCGTCGAGCATCAACTCGGGGGTGCGGGTACGGAATTTCTGTCCCGGGAAAAGCACCGTCCACGAGCAGAACGTGCAATGCCCCCACCAACAATCGCGCCCGGCCATCGTATAGGTTCCGGGAAGGTATTTGAAGTTGCCGTTCTTGTACGCGTAGAGCTCCCACCTCGTAAGGTCACGATCGATCATCGGCAGTGCGTTCAGATCGTTGACCAGCGAGTACATGCCGCTCGCCTTGATGGCCCCGCTCTCGCGATGGTATGTCCCGGGTCCCATCAAATCGTGCTTGTCCAAATGGTTGACGAGGTCGCGGAGCGAGAAGTCGAAATCACCGCCCGTCAAAACGTAATCTACGGAGGATTGCTCGAGTGACTCCTCCGGGAATCCTGTAACGTGATCCCCCATGAGGACGACGAGCGTCTCCGGCCGGAGCGCCTTCATCTTTTCGATAAGCGCCCAGTGTCTCTTAATGGTCGGCGTCTTACTCTCGAATGCAATCAGGTCGAGCCCGGCATGCTCGTACCAATGCAGCCATTCGCTCTCTGACTTACGCTCGGCGATGGCATCATCCCAAACCACATCGTGTCCCATCGATTGAAGCAGCGTTGCAGCCGAAGCCGGAACCATCGGGTAAATGAATGTCGGGTTGTTAAACCACTGAAATTGCCGGTTTTGCGACAGTAGCGCTACGCCCTTTTCGCTTTCCAGTGGCGGGTATGAAACTGCGATCCTCATGCTAACCGAGCGTCCCTTCCTGATAACCGGTAGGCCAAACTATACCATACGGGCTCAAAGGTGTAAAAGGCGAGATCGCATGCCAGATAAGCGGCGGCCCCGAGGCAAACAGCCCAGCCCACGGCAGGTGCCCCAAAAGACGGCCCCATTAGTGATCCAATTCCGTTCTCAGTAGCCCCAGCATAAAGCCGAGGCCATACGTGACATGCGTTAGATAGATGCCCATCGCCACGACCGCAGGATTGGCCCTATGCGAGCGCCGCGCCCAAAGCGCGCTTGCGATAACGCCCAGTATGTAGAGGCTCGCCATTAGAGCCGCAGCCTTGCGAGTCGGTTCCCAAAGAGCCAGCCCAACCAATACCACATTCGCAAGGACGAAAATCGCCGGCACGAAATAGGCGAAACGCAGCGATGTCTCGGGGTAGCGCTTCGCAAAAAAGCCGCGGTGAACGGCGTAGTTCCATACCTGCCGAAAGTGCCCCCAAAACAGCGCACGCCGATGGTGGAACACGAGCACTCTCGGGTCGTAAACGATACGCTTCCGGTCGTCTTTTGTAAGCAGAAGGCACAACTTTGTATCTTCCCCGGGCCAGTATTGCAGGCACTCCGGAACGTGCTTTAGAAACGCAGCGCGCCGCACGAATAGGTTGCACGAGGGGCAATCGTCGACGTCGCGGGCTGCTTCCGGTAGATACCGGTAGGTGTAGCGCGCCGAAACCAGCGGCGATACGTACACGGCACCGCTCGCCTGTTGCATCGGCGAGTCGTGCTGCGGTGTAACGCCTGGTCCGCCCACTCCCACGACCGTGGCATCGTTAAAGTGCGCGGCTGCGGCCGCGAGCCAACCCGGCACCGGATAGGCGTCGTCGTCGATCAGCGCGACAATCTCTGCGTTGCTCCGCTCGGCGGCCATCATCCGCTTTATGTTCGGTGGCACCGGTCCCGACGCCAAAAACTTGACGTCGAGTTCCGTTTCTTCAAGCCGCTCGTCGCCATCCGTGATGACGTATACGTCGAAATTCGTGTACGTCTGCCGGCGTAAACCCTCGAGCGATTCGCGAACGTAAGCGTTCAAGCGTTTGAGGGGAATGATCACCGAAATTTTCGGACGATCGCTTTCGGGCATTATACTCGCTCGACTTCGCGTGCGGTTGCGTCTGGCTGCAGCGTCTCGGCATCTCCAGTTACGACCTTATCGTAATAATGGAGGATCCGGGCCCGGTAAAAAATCGCCAGGGTATCCTGCATGATCGCCATGATATCGCGCAATTTAATTCTTCCGAACGAACCGCGCTGAAAATGTAATGTGACCGGCGCGTCGGCAATCTTATATCCTAAGCGGTGCGCGTTTACAAGCACTTCGACGTCGAAGGCAAACCGTTTTACCAACACCCGCGGAAACACGCGAAGCAGTACTTCACGTTTGAACACCTTCAAACCGGTTTGCGTGTCTTTTACTGGCAGGCCGAACATGATGCGTATTAAGTAGTAATATACCGCACTATAAAGTTTTCGGTGCCATGGGTAATTGACCACCGATGCGGGATGACGCTTGCTGCCTATGACCACATCGGCTTCGAGCGCATCCATCACGCCGAAAAGCACTGGTACCTGCGCGGGGTGTAAATCCATATCGGCGTCCAAAAATACCACATAATCGCCGCAAGCAAACGACGTGCCGCAGATTAGCGCGTTGCCCTTCCCACGGTTTTCGTCGTAGTGAACCACGCGAACGCGCTCGGGATGCGTCGAAAGGATTTTGGCGGCCTCTAGATACGTTTTATCGGGGCTGCCGTCGTCGACCACGATGACCTCGAAATCGTAGTCGAAGTTAGAAAGCGTCTCCACGATCTCGACAAGGTTGCCGACGATATGCCGAGCCTCGTTATATGCAGGGATGACGACACTGATTTTGCCCTGCACCGTCATGATCTCCAGAGGAGTGCGTGCCGGTGCCGCGCAACAGCATACCGATGAAAATACTGGTCACCGGCGCAACGGGATTTCTGGGGACGAGGGTGACGCAGTTGCTTGCCGAGCACGGACATACGCTGACCGCGCTTTGCCGGAGGACGAGCCAAACGCAGGCCATCGATGCGTTCGTCGCCGGCAAAGTAATCGCGGACGTCACGGACCCGGTGCTCTCGGTTCGGGCCGCAGCGGGCCACGATGCCCTCGTGCATATGGCCGCGGACCTTAGCCACTGGTCGCGCAATCGCGATCGTATCTATCGCACCAACGTCATCGGCACGCGAATCATGGCTGAAGCCTCGAAGACCGCCGGCGTGCCGAAATTCTTGCATGTCTCCTCGATCGCGGCGATCGGCTACAGTGCGAACGGAAACCCGATCGACGAGACGGCAGAAAACAATTTCGTCCCGCTGAATCTCCTCTACCACGAAAGCAAGCGACTTGCGGAGGAAGAAGCGCTCGACGCGGTACGATATGGCGCCAGCGTCGTGGTAGTCAACCCGGGCGTCCTTTATGGGCCGCGCAGTTTCAACCACACCTTTGGTCATACGATGCTCGATTTGGCCGCGGGGCGAGTTCCGGGGCACCCAAGCGGCGGCCTCTCCATTGCCGACGTCGACGACGTAGCCGAAGGCATCGTGGCAGCGCTCTCTCACGGGAAGAGCGGTGAACGCTATATCCTTGCCGGGCATAACCTGACGTACGAGGAGGCTTTTCGCCGCCAGGCGCAAGCAGCTGGCGTTCCGTATCGTGGCCGCGAGATACCGTCCGTCGCCCTTATGGTTGCGGCGCGCGCCTTCGAGCTCCGTTCCCGCTTTAGCGGCAACGAGCCGCGCCTCACTATAGACAACGCCAGGATCGCGCCCCTGAAAATGTGGTACACGTCCGGGAAGGCTGAGAGCGCGCTTGGCTTTCGCTCGCGTGCGCTCGACGAAACGCTCGAACGCATGGCTCGCGCCTACAGGCAGGCCGGGGCGTTGCCCTAACGCTTTCGCAGAGGCCCTGCGCTCGTTACGCAATTGGCGCCTCGCGATTCTCGGGCGGCGCTATAATGTTCCGCTCGAACTTCTCGACGATCAGCCGCCACGCCATCGACAGCTCCTCGATGTTGAGCGCGCGCGCAGCGGCGATGAAGACCAGCCCGCCGATCGACACCTGGCCGAATAGGTACCAGACCCGCGAAACCAGCGACGGCGCGGGATGCACGCCCAGCGCGCCAATCCAGTGCAACGCCGCTATCATGACGAACGAACTCAGGCAGATCTTCCCGAGGGAACCGAGTAGCGGTCTCCATCGGATGCCGTGCACGAGCCGCCACACCAGCCCAAACAGCAACAGAGCCTGCATGCTCTGGCTCACGGAGTTCGCCAACAACAGCCCCCTCGCACCCAAAGAAGACAACCATGCTAGGGAAAGTAGCACATTCACGACCACGGTAAAAACCGAGATCGCAACGGGCCAACTCATTTCCTTACAGGCAAAGCAACACCTGGTTAAGACGACATTAGAAGCCAGGGCGATGAGGCCTACCGCCGCGTACGGCAGCAGGCCGGCGGTGAGTTCGGTGGCGCTCGCCTTGAACGTTCCGCGCTGGAAGAGCGTCTGCACGATCGGGTGCGCGAGCACGATGAGGGCGCAGGCCGACGGAATGGTGATGAAGTTCACGAGGCGCAGCCCGGTGATGACGCTCGTACCGACGCCGCGCCGGTTCGCCTGTGCGAACTGTGCGGCGAGCAGTGGAAAGATCACCGTCGCGATGGCCGCCGCGAAGATCTGCAGCGGAAAGCCGACGAGTTTCGTGGCGTAATTCATGCCGGCCATATAGCCGGGGCTCAGCGTCGAAGCGAAGTAGCGATCGAAGAACAGCGCGATCTGCCCCGCGGCCGATCCGACCATGATCGGGCCGAGCAGGAGCCAGATCTTTGGTAGCCCCGGGTGGTTCCAATGGATAACCGGGCGGTACTTCCCGATCGCGAGCAGCGCCGGCAGCTGCACGGCCATCTGAGCGATCAGCCCGAGCGTCGTACCCAGCGCAAGTGCGTAGATGCCGTATTTTTGGTTGAGTACGATGACGCACCCGATCGTAACGGCGTTGACGGCGATTCCCGTCAGCGAGGCGGCCCGGAAGCGCCGGTAGGCGTTGAGCATAGCGCTGAAGACGCCGCTCAAACTCACCGCGACGATGCTCGGCATCATCCAGCGCGTCATACGGACCGCGACACCCATCTGCGGGCCCGGGAAGCCGTGCGCGATGATCGGCACGTAGTAGGGCGCGAGGATGTAGCCAAGGACCGCGCAGAGCGTCAAGAGGATTGCCAGGCCGTTGATGATCGTGTTGCCGAGGCGCCACGCCTCTTCTTCTTCGCCGTGGGTGAGGTATTCGGAGAACGTCGGCACGAGTGCGCTCACGAGCGCGCCGTTGAAAACGCCGAAGAGGATCGTGGGCACGGTGGCCGCGATGAGGAACGTGTCCATCTGCCACTGCGTGCCGAAGTAGCGCGCGTTCACGACCTCACGGGAGAAGCCGAGGATCGTCGAGCCGAGGGTGGCGGCCATCACGAAGAGGGTTGAAGATGCGATGCCCTTCGAGACGCTCAGGGTGACACGGGGGGTGGCCCTGCGGTTGCCATCGGGGGTGACGGCGCGGAGTTGTGGCTTAATGGGCGCCGTCCTTTCGGAAGACGGCGGGGATCGTGCGCACGAGGATGGCGAGGTCGCGTAGCGGGGACCAGGTGTCGATGTAGTGGTTGTCTAGGCGCATCCACTCATCGAACGAGACGTCGCAGCGGCCGTTGATCTGCCACAGGCAGGTGATGCCCTGCGGCACGGTTAGGCGGCGCTGGGCGTATTCGTCGTAGTGCGCGATCTCGCTCGGGAGCGGCGGGCGCGGGCCGACGAGCGACATCTCACCGCGCAGCACGTTCAGGAGGTTCGGCAGCTCGTCGATGCTGGTGCGGCGCAGGAAGGCGCCGAGCGGATGCAGCCGCGGGTCGTTGCGGATTTTGAAGACGGGGCCGTCGACTTCGTTCAGGTGTTGCAGGTCCTTGCGCATCGCGTGCGCGCCTTCGACCATGGTGCGCAGTTTGTAGATCCGGAAGCGGCGGCCGTGTTGGCCGACGCGCTCTTGCGCGTAGAAGGGCGTGCCGCCGGTGGTGACGGCGATGGCAATGGCGGCGAGGGCCACGATGGGGAGGGTTGCGACGAAAAACGCGGTCCCGAGCAGCAGGTCGGTGGTGCGCTTGGCGACGTGCCAGGACGTGGGGATGGTTCGGCCCTCGCCCTTCGACAAGCTCAGGGTGACAGAGGGGGTGACACTGGGGGTGACGCTCTTGTCCACAGCGCTATCGGCTAATTGCATGGGATACCATCAGTTGCATAGGATACCATCAAAGGCGGTCGTTACTGTTTTGCCTACGACGTCTAGGCCTTCGATGATTCCCAAATCTTCGCCGGGTTTCTCGCTCAGGTGGATG
>JAKAPO010000122.1 GCA_021807065.1 bacterium | reverse complement strand
CCGCCCGGCCCTTCCTCAGCGGGCTGGAAGATCAAAACGACGGTACCGGCGAGTGCCTCGCGCTGCGCTGCGAGCAGGTGCGCCGCGCCCAGCAGCATCGCCGTGTGTGCGTCGTGGCCGCATGCGTGCATCACGCCGGGCGTCTGCGACGCAAATGGCTCGCCCGAACGCTCCGCTACGGGCAACGCATCCATATCGGCGCGCAGCCCTGCAACGTGTCCCGGTCGCCCGCCACGGAGCACCGCGACGATCCCGGTACTCGTAACGCGCCGGTGCTCGATGCCGAGTCCATCCAGCTCGGTCTCGATGAGCGCTGCGGTCGAGTTCTCCTCGAAACCAAGCTCGGGATTACGGTGAATCTGCCGCCGCAGCTCGACGACACGGGCGACATTTGCGTCGTTCGGTTGCAACTCCACGCAAGTGCATTTCCGTCGGCGGTATGCGGCTTCCCCCCGACGAAGTTGTCTGCGGTGATTTCGCCGGATCTGGCGCTCGCGCTGCTCATCAACCGTGCCACGCAGGCCTATCAAATGAACCCGCCCGCGTATATCGTCTATCGCGAGACGACGCACGTTTGGGTACCGTCGCTCGGGCGCTCCCAAGAAATCGACCGTTCCGTCATAGCGCGCAACTCCGACGGCGAAGCGGTCATGCAAGACCTCCCTGCGGGAGGGCAACGGATCGGTAACGCCTTTCCGATCATCCCATACTTCGATCCGTTCTCGCAATTCACGTTTCAATGGAACGCGCCGAACACCAAAAGCATCTTCATCACACTCCAGCGAGGGCAGCCGTGGACGCTCGAGACGCCGCCCGCAGCGCCTGCGGGCATCGACGTCGTCGTGCCCTATTTCTCGATTTGGAATGTTACGTATGCGCCCGACTCACGGTCTGATCGGATTCACTTGTTCCTTTCACCGACGCCGCGCATATCGGGAAGTTCGACGCTCTACCCAAGCGAAATCATCGAGGATTCGCAGACGAAGCTGCCCTCGCGCATCGTTCTGCGCGATACAGGAAGCGATCAGGTCATCACGCTCGATTACAACGTGGTCGACGGGCACTGGATCATCACGCACGGAACATTCGTCGCGACCGAGCACGCCCTATTTCTGACGTTCGTCATCCACGTCGACGTGACGTACAGCGACTTCTCATTTCCGTCCTCGCCACCCGCCCAAGCGGCACTCTTGCCTCCGCCGTCTCCGAACCCGTCGCCGACGCCGTGACTCGCGGAGTCTGTAAGAATCGGAGACAGCTCGGAGAGGGAGGGATTCGAACCCTCGAGACGCTCATCACGTCTGCCCGCTTTCGAGGCGGGTGCCATCAACCGCTCGACCACCTCTCCGCGCGCAATGTTCGCAGTGCTTGATTGCGGTCCTTTGGTGCTAACGCCGAGCGCGGAAGAAGCGTTGCAGTTGTTCGGCGGCTTCTTGTTCCAGGACGCCGGTCGTAATTTCTAGGCGGTGGTTCGTCTTTGGCGAGCGCAGGATATCGAACGCGCCGCCGTCGGCGCCGCCCTTCGGATCGCGAGCACCGTAGACGAGACGATCGATGCGCGAGGCCACAATGGCGCCGGCGCACATGACACACGGTTCCTTCGTGACGTACAGCGTTGCATCAGAGAGCCGCCAGGACCCGATTCTGTGCGACGCCTCCCGTAGGACCAACATCTCGGCGTGCGCGCTCGCGTCGCGCTGCCGTTCCTTCTCGTTCTGCGCCTCGAGCACGAGATCGCCTATGACGAGCACGGCGCCAACCGGTACGTCACCCTCGGCGGCGGCGCGTTCCGCGAGCGCAAGTGCTTGGCGCATGTAGACTTCGTCGAGGGTCAAGGCTGATACGCGCACAGGGGATCCGAAGCAAACGGATCGCCGGTTGCTGCGTACGCGCGCGACCGCGAACCACCGCAGACCGGCTGGAACCGGCACCTGCCACACCGTCCGGTCAACCGGCTGGGATCGCGCATCGCTTGAAAGAGATCGCTATTGCGGTAGAGATCGCGCAGCGACTCGCGCCGTACATTTCCGGCGCTGAGCGGAAGGAAGCCGCTCGGGTAGACTTGTCCGCGGTGCGAAATGAAGACGAAGCCGCGCCCCGCGTTGATGTCCATCGGTGCTCGTCGTGCCTTCTCTGTCTGCGGCCAGTCCGGACCGAGCGCGCGCATGAGACGGCGATAGAGCAATCCAGCCTCGAACTCTTCAAAGGAATCGCGCTGCACGACGATGCGTTTGAAATGATGCCCTTCGGTCGTCTTCACCGGGATGACGTTCCCGACGTCGTAGAGGAAGTTCATCACATCCTCACACTCGGTAGCCGTTATCTGCTCGAGGAGCCGGCCGCGTCCCGTCGGTACCAAGAAGAAGACACTCCAGAGAAATGCCTTCTGCTCTCGAAGCAGCCGCGCGATGGAGGCGAGATCTTCGACGTTGTGGCGGCTTACCGTCGTGTTGATCTGCACGCGCAGGCCAATGTCGTGCGCAATCTTCCAAAGTTCGAGCGTGCGAGCGTAGACGCCGGGGAATCCCCGGAAGGCATCGTGGATCTCCGCCGATGAGCCGTCCAGGCTCAGCGAGATCGCCTTGAGCCCTTCCTCGTGCAACTGCGCGAGCCGCTCGTACGTCACAAGTTTGGTCGCGGACGGCGACAGCGCAACCGCGATGCCGGAATTGTCCGCATAGGCAACGATATCTGCCAAGTCGTCTCGTTTCATCGGGTCACCGCCGGTGATGATGAAGAGCGGAGACGGCTTCCCAAACGCTGCGATCTCGTCGACGAGATTGAACGCTTGCACCGTCGTGAGTTCTAATGGATCGCGTACAGGCTGTGCATCGGCACGGCAATGCTTGCACGCGAGGTCACATGCCCGCGTTGCCTCCCAAATGATGAGGAAAGGCCGCTGCGCGATGTCGTACCGCGGGTGCCGAATAGGTTGGCGAGGATTAGTCGAGCTGATAACGTTATGCTCCTGGGCGGTTGCGAAGAACCGGCGAAGATTTCATGAACGGGCGGTGAACAAGGGTGGCCGTGCCCTTTCTTTCACGGCTCTTCGTCAAGACGGGGATTCTCTATCTCCTCGTTACCTTCATCGCTGGAGCCGTCATGCTCTCGCTCGAGGCGCTCGGGCACGGGATTCCGCCAATCATCGGGATCGAGCACGGCCACGCGGGCTTCGTCGGTTGGCTGGTCAATACGGTCATCGGCATCGCGTACTGGCTCCTGCCGCTGAACCGTGCACGGTTTCCGGCTGCCCAAGGCCGCTATCCCGAGCGCATGGCGCTCGCGTCGTACGTCTTGTTGAATGCGGGGCTCATCGTACGGCTGCTCTGCGAACCGTGGTACGTGCTCCACCCGAATGCGGCCGCCTCAATTCTCCTCTTGGCGAGCGCCGTGTTGCAAGTCGGCGGAATCGCCGCGTTCGCATGGATCGGATGGCAGCGCCTCTATCCTCCACCGCTACGCCCAGAAGTATGAACGTTCGGTCGAAAGCGCCACCGTGGATTCCGCCCGAACCGCTGCTGTTCGCACAGGCGATGCTGCTCTTTTCGTGGATCGCGCTCTTCCTGGCTGGGGTACGCGGCATCTTCGGCGTGTCGCCGATTGGCCTGGCATGGGTTCACGCGATCGTCTTGGGCTGGCTCAGCTCGACCGCGCTCGCGTTCCTCATTCACGTGCTTCCCGGCTTCACCGGCGTTTCGTGGCGCTACGAGCGCCTTGCGCGCGCAACGCTCTGGCTATTCCAAGCCGGCGTCGTCGTGCTCGTCGCCGGATTCGCGGCGTGGATCCGATCGCTCATCGTCGCAGGCGGCGCGATCGTCGTGGTTTCCGTGTTTTCTTTTCTCGTTCCGTTCTTTGCGACGGTCGGCGTTGCGATGCGCGACCGCGAGCGCGGGACGCGCGCGGTTGCGCGAGCTCTGGCGATCGTCATCGGGATTTTCGGCATCGCCGTCGCGCTTGGATTTGCGCTCGCTATAGGATTGAATCTCGGACGCGCGTTTGTCATAGCTTGGGCACCCGCTCATGGGTTGCTCGGCATCGTGGGGTGGCTGGCGCTTCTCGTCGCCGGTGTCTCCGTGCGCACCTACCAGCGTCTCTTCGGAGGCACGCTCGGACGCCGCTCGCACATCGTTACCTCTGCGCTCGCGCTGTTGGGCATCGCGGTCTGGATTGCCGGTCGTGCCGCGAGCGTACATGGGATCGCCGACGCCGGAAGTGCGCTCGTCGTCGTTGCCGCCGCGATCTATCTGGCATCGGTCGTACGCGCTTTGGGCGGCACAAAGGGATCTCGCAACCTCGCACGCGATTTCGTTACAGCATCGTCCCTCTGGCTTGCCGTGGCGATCGGTTACGCAATCGCAAATCTCACCGGCCGTCCGGATACGGCAGCGCTCGCCTTTGCCATACTTCTCGGATGGATTGGACAAAACGTAAACGCGCACCTCATGCACGTCGGCGTACGGTTGCTTGCGACGCTCGTGATCGACAATGCCGATGAAACGCAGCCGGCTGACCTTCTCGACCGGCGGGCGAGCATCGTTTCGTTCGTCGGCTATCAGGCGGCGATCGCCTGCGGGATCGCCGGATTGTCGCTGCATGCCGGCCGATTGCTGGAAGCGGCCGCTATTCTGGGTCTCTGCGGCATGGCGGCTATGGCTACCAACACGGCGATCGCGGCGCACAGAGCGACGCGGCGCCGATTAGAGAATGCATTAGCCTAATGCGCCATCCCACCGTCGAAATCGACGTACGGCCGATGCCCGTCTCCGAGCGGCACCCTCGGATCATGGCCGCATTCGACGCGCTCGAGGTCGGAGCAGAGCTGCGTATCATCAGCGACCACGAACCGCGGCCACTTCGCGGTGAGTTCGAGCGCACGCGTTCCGGTCGTTACGTCTGGCTCCAGCGCGCGCTGAGCAGCGATCGTTGGGAGGTGACGTTGCGCCGTGTTCCCCAACCACCCACGAACGGAGTGCGCGATTTCCTTCAGCGCTGCGCACTCTTTGCCGATGCCTCGGTATCGACGCTTTCAGCGATCGAGGCCGCGGTAACCAGGAGGAACTTCGCCCACAAAGAGACCGTGGTCGAGCAGGAAGCGGAGTGGAACGCATTCGGAATCGTCGAAGAGGGCACGCTTGCAGCCATAATCACCTCGCCGCTTGGACGCGAGCACACGCTCTTCGAAATCCTCGCAGGTGAGGCGCTCGGTGAGATCGCGCTGCTCGGTGGCGGCGCTGTTATTGCGCGATTCGTCGTGACGTCAAATTCTGCAACGGTCCTCTTCATCCCGAAGCCCGTGATGCGCGCCGCGATCGAGTCGGATCGCACCTTGGCTCTGGCAGTCGCGACGCTCTGTGCGCAGCGCTCTCGGACGCTCATCGAACGCTTCGCGGCACAGACCTCGCTTTCGACCGCGGCCCGCGTCGCGGCCGCACTTTTGCCGCACGCCGCCCCTGCAGCCGGCCTCTCGCCGGTGCTTCCGTCCTTCCACAACATGACGCAGGTCGAGCTTGCAACGGCTGCCGGAACCGTCAAGGAAGTCGTCAGCCGCGCACTGGCGGAGCTGGAACGAGAGGGAGCCTTACGGCGGAGGGGTGGTCGCATCGTCGAGCTGGATCGCGAGAAGCTCACCAGAAGCAGCAGAGTATAACTCCAGTTACTGCCAGAGTCCGCCGAGCACGCTAGAATCGCCGCATGGCGGAAACCGATCTGCCGCAGGAGGCGAGTCTGCTGGGGGACTGCAAGACACTCTGCGTCGGCGGTATTCGCTTCCCGGCGGGTTCGCGCCGAGCATATCAGAGCTTCGGCGGCGCGGCGGCTTTGCTCTTCCAGCGTGGCGACGGCACGATCCGCATCTCGGGATCCGCGCGGAAAGTTTGCGCCGGCATGGTGGAACTCGTCTGCCTCGGCGAGACGTGCGAGGTCGTCGCAACGAGCGAGATCTACGCCTATATCGTCATTGCAAAGGAGAACAAACATGCGCACGAGAGAGCTTGACGTTCGACCATTTCATGAACGCGGCGAAGAACCGTTCGAGGCGATCATGTCCGCGGTAGAGTCACTTCAAGAAAACGAGCAGTTGCTGCTGATCAACTCGTTCGAACCGAAACCGCTCTACGCCGTCATGAGGAGAAAAGGCTTCTCCCACGTCACGATGGACATGGGAGACGGCGAGTGGCGCGTCCTGTTCGTGCCGGGAATGTGATCGGTCCCGAGCCTCGCGTGAGCGATCCCGCCGGCAGCGGTCTCGTACTCGCGGCGGCGCTCGCGTTCTACGCCACGGGTTGCATCCTCTTGGTCACGACGGGACCAACGCTCGGTTCGCTGCATGCGTTCGCCGCGTTCATCGTGCTCGCGATCGTTGCAGCGCTGAACCAGCTACTGCCGGTGTTAACGCATGCCCCCGTGGCGCCGGGCTCGTACGTGCTCTGGGTCGCCGCGGCGTTCGCACTCGGTTTCGTCTTGCTTATCGCCGGATTCTACGGTGCGCCGACCTTCGCACCTGCCAGCATCGTCTTAGGGGCAGCGGCGCTCGCCTGGGTCGGCTGGAGTATCACGCGTCTCGCTGCTGGAAAAGAGGAATTGCGCACGCGCAGCCTCATGTTTTGCGCGCTCTTGGCCTTCGCGGCCGCCGCCGGTCTCGGCGTATCGATGGCGGGAACGTTCGCACGTCTTTGGGTCGCCCCCGTCGCGACGCTGGCCCCGTTGCACGCGGTCGTGATCATTCTCGGATTTGCTTCGCTCCTGATCCTCGCCATCTCGTATCGCTTCGTCCCGATGTTTGCAGTGGCGCATGGTACGGCATATGGCAGGTACCGCATCCAGTGGGTTGCGGTCGTCGGTGCCGGCGCCGCGGCTGAGTTCCTCAACAGCCTGCTGCTCTTTCGCCTCTCGCTCGCGTTGCTATTTGCCACTTCCGCAACGATTGGCTGGTCACACTTGCGGACACTTGCGATGCGTCTGCGCACGCGCCTCGATGTCAGTTTGAGGTATGCGTACGTCGGCTGGAGCTTCGGCATGCTCGCGCTGATACTCGCGTTCGCCGCAACCTGGGATCGTACGTTTGCCGTACCGGCGGTCGTGCTCTCCGTCCTGGGCTGGATCTCCAC
>JAKAPO010000121.1 GCA_021807065.1 bacterium | reverse complement strand
GGAGCCAGGATTTTCATACTGCATGAGCGCCCCCCAAAACGTCACAATACTCCTAACGTCCGCGCGCTTGACACCGGTTATGCTCCCCATTGCTGATACAATCAGTTATGCTGGGGTAGGTAAGAATTGGGTTTCGAGATAGAGGCTCTCGAACTCTGCCGGCGGCTCATAGCCGATCGCTGAGTGCAAGCGCCGTCGGTTCTAGGTGACCTCGAGATACCGTCGCATCGAACGCACCGCGTCGGCGACGTCGACGTAATCGCGACTCAGCATTTCCTCGTCTTTAAACGTGCGCATGAAGCGCTCGCAGATCGCGTTGTCCGAC
Organism: bacterium; assembly: GCA_021807065.1. Classification (GTDB taxonomy): domain Bacteria; phylum Vulcanimicrobiota; class Vulcanimicrobiia; order Vulcanimicrobiales; family Vulcanimicrobiaceae; genus Tyrphobacter. Next base: position 6,784 of record JAKAPO010000121.1, on the reverse strand, counting down.
GGCTTGCCCGCGCGGCTCATGCCGATGCTCGCACGCATGCATCGCGATGCCGCCGGCGATGGCTTGGGCGATCCGCGGCATCGGCATTCAAACGCCCATGTCCAAGATCGTTGAGCCTCTCCGGAAATTCGGCGTGCACGACAGGCTCCGCTAGCACCGTAGCGAAGGATTTTTCATGAGGCACGCTCCTGTTGCCGTCGCATTGACGCTCGGCGCCACGCTACCGGTTCTCACCGTACCACGGAGCGCACTCGCTGCGACTGTCCAGCCGCTTGGCTTCAGCGATTTCGCGAAAGTCGTTCGCCTCTCTGATCCGCAGATTTCCCCTGATGGTAAACGCATTGCGGTCGTCGTCGCACGCGCGGACATGACGGGTGACGCGTACAAGAGCGAGATAGTCCTCGTCGACGTGGCGACCGGTGCGATGCGCGCGTTGACACAGGCCCGCGATCGCGTCGGGGCGCCGCGGTGGTCGCCCGACGGCTCGCAACTCGCCTTTGTTACGACGCCGATATGTGCATCGCAGCCGTGCAAGGCCAAGCCGCAGGTCTTCGCCTTCCCGATGAATGGCGGCGACCCGCGTCAGTTGACCAAAGCCACGAACGGCGTCGGGAGCTATGCCTGGCGTCCCGACGGCCGCGCCATAGCCTACTCCTCCCCGGATACGCCGGCCGATGAGACCGCAATCGCAAAACACCAAGACCTCTTTACCGTCGGCGATCAAGATTTTCTCTCGCAGAGTGCACCGGTACCGTCGCATATTTGGCTCGTGCTCGACGGCAACGCCTCGCGCCTGACGAGTGGAATGGCGAGCCTCGGGAGCGGTGAGTTCGCGAGCGATCTTTCGTGGTCGGCCGATGGAAAACGCATCGCGTTCACCGAACTTCCCGATGCCTATAACGGCCACTTCGGCCATTCCCGAGCGTGCGTCGTTGACGTAGCGACGAAGACGACGAGTTGCGTTACCGCCGCGAACGCTTTCAGCCAAGGGCCAGTGTTTGCGCCCAGCGGCGACGCGATGGTCTATAGCGCCGCGCATGACGGTTATTGGTCGATCCAGCTCGACGCGGTCGTCCGCAACGGATCGCGTATCTGGCAGATCGCGCCGCAACTCGACCGCGATATCCATTGGGTTGCGTGGGCACCCGGTGGTGAGGCGCTGTGGTTCGCAGCCGACGATCGCGTGACCGCCGGCTTGTGGTACGCTCCGCTGCACGGGTCGCCGCGCCGCGTCGATCTCGGCGACGTCACCTTCCTCGGCGGCAGCGTCGCGCGGGACGGCGCCGTCGCATTCACCGGCGCCACAACCCGGGATCCCTCGGAACTCTACTATCTTGCGCCCGGTGCAACGAGCCCGCGTCGACTGGCCGACCTCAACGCATGGCTCGCGCAGCGCACGATTGCAAGCACGCGCGAGTTCACCTGGACCAACGAAGGATTTCATGAAGATGGCGCCCTCACGTATCCCGCCGGCTACGTCGCCGGAAAACGATATCCGCTGGTCCTCGTCATCCATGGCGGCCCAACGGAGGCGGCGTCATTTGCAACCTGGGGATTCCTCTCGCAGATACTCGCCGCTCGCGGCTACTTCGTCTTTCAGCCCAACTATCGCGGCAGCGATGACATGGGGTTTGCCTACGCAAAGGCAATCGTTGGCAACGTCGATGCCGGCCCCGGCCGCGACGTCGTCGCCGGGGTGAAAGCACTCGAAGCGACCGGCATGATCGACGACTCGCGTATCGGCGTCTCCGGGTGGTCCGGCGGGGGTCTGCTCACGTCGTGGCTCATCGGCCACTACGCGATTTGGAAGTGCGCCGTCTCCGGCGCCGCCGTCGACGACTTCATCGAGGAGTACGACCTCACCGACGTCTTCGACTACATGCCCAGCCTCATGGGCGGACTCTCGCCATGGCGCGGCGACGGACACGCGCGGTACGTCGAATCGTCACCGCTAACCTACGTCGCCAACGTTACCGCGCCGACGCTCATCCTCAGCGACACCGGCGACTATCGCGTCCCAACGGTTCAAGCGTACGCGTTCTACCACGCGCTGAAAGAGATGGGGAAGACGGTCGAGTTCGTGGCCATTCCCGCCTACGGACATTTTCCGTCCGATCCGGTGCGCCAACTCGAGGTCTACAAACGCTGGGCCGGCTGGATGGACCGCTATCTCCGGTGATCTGTCACGCCAAGTACTCGCGCACCGAGTGACGTCGAGGAAAGCGCCTCAGAGCGTTGCTGAGATCGTCTGTGTCGGAGCTGCATGTGTCGACCGGATCTTTCGCACGAATGAGACCGCGCTAGCCGGAACCTCGAACCCGGCAGACTGCACGCTTTCGTTCGGTGGCGTCGCGCGAAACGTTGCAGAGAATCTGGCGCGGCTCGGTTCAGAGGTTTCGCTCTGCTCGGTCGTTGGCGATGACGACGACGCAGGCAAATTGCTCGAACATCTTATCGCAGCCGGAGTCGACGTCTCCAGCGTTATCATGAGCCACGCGTACGCTACGCCGCAGTACGCCGCCATCGTCGGACCGGAGGGAGAGTTGTTTGCCGGCGCTTCGGACATGCGCGCAGTCGAAGCTTTGACCATCGCGGATCTCGATCGCTGGCTGGCGGCGAGCGCCGATGCTGCGTGGATCTTTCTCGACTGCAATCTGCCGGCGGAATTGCTCGCAACGTGTATCGACCGCCGTAACTCTTCGTTGTGGAAACTCGCGATCGATGGAACAAGCGTCGTAAAAGTGCGGCGCTTACCGCAGGACCTTTCAAACCTCGATCTGCTCTTCGTAAATGAAGCGGAATCCGTAGCCCTAGCAGGTCGCGCAAGGTGCACGATCGCTTCTCGAGGCGTGGCCGGTGTTCTTGTCATCCCGAGCGAGGAAGGTACACTAGCACCGACCGACGTCGGGGGACGTGCCTCAAGACCTTGCCTCGCCTTCCCAGCAGCACTCGCATCGCCCGTCGACACAACAGGTGCCGGTGACGCTCTGATCGCCGGCACACTCCATGCTCTGCTACAGGGCGCCAACATAGAAAGCGCCGTGCGCGCTGGCATGCTACTCGCCGCACGCGCCGTCGAGACTCATGGAGCAGTTCCTACGCTTCGCTGACGAGGTCGCGGACGCGCGGCGCAGCGGCACTCCTATCGTCGCACTCGAGACGACGATCCTTTCGCACGGCATGCCGTATCCACAGAACCTCGAGACCGCGCGCGAGGTGGAACGAATCGTGCGCGAGGCCGGTGCAACGCCGGCAACGATCGCAGTGCTCGACGGCGCCATCCACGTCGGTTTGAGCGATGAACGCTTGACGCGCGTCGCTCGCGAGCCGATGCTCAAGCTGAGCAGCGCCGATCTCGCCTACGCGATCTCCTCCGGAAAGTCGGGAGCTACCACCGTTGCCGCAACGATGCGGTGCGCTTCGCTCGCCGGCATCGAGGTATTTGCGACGGGTGGCATCGGCGGCGTGCACCGCGGTGCCGAGCAGACGATGGACGTGTCGGGAGATCTCGAGGCACTTGCGACTACGCCGGTGACCGTCATCTGCGCGGGAGCGAAAGCAATACTCGACCTCCCGAAGACACTCGAAGCGCTGGAGACCCGCGGCGTCCCCGTCATCGGCTATGGTATCGATGAGTTTCCCGCTTTCTGGAGCCGGAGCAGCGGTCTACCGCTCTCACTGCGGGTCGACTCACCGGAGGACGCCGCTCGGCTCATTCGTACCCACTATGCACTCGGATTCGAAACCGGTATCGTGATCGCTAACCCCATTCCCGTTCGCGACGAGATCCCACGAGCGGAGATGGAAGGCTTCATCCGCGCGGCGATCGCGGAGACCGATACTGCAAACGTCCACGGCAAGGCGCTCACGCCCTGGCTCCTCGACCGGATCCTCACGCTCAGCGGCGGCCGCAGTCTCGAAGCCAATATCGCGCTCGTCCGTTCCAACGCGCGTCTCGCCGCCGCAATCGCCCTGTCATGCTTCCGCAACAGCAATCCATAATCGCCGTATGGAAATCACTCGGAAACCGCCGCGCGCGCACGAGTCGCGCTCGCATCTCTCCTCCAGCGCATTCGCATTCCCGGCCGATCGGAAAGAGCCGCTGACCGATGCGGCGCACGTGCGCAGCGCGATCGCCCGCTTCTCGCAGGTTGACGGCGTCGACAATGCCGAACGCGCGCAGGCCTTCGAAAACATCAAAGCCGCTGCCGAGTACTACAGCGTTCATCTGAACGCACATCCTTGGCATGACCTGGTCGCCTAGGGAGCGGCATGCCCGTATGGTATAATGGGGACGATGACGTCTGAGCCGTGGGAGCCCCGGCTGACCAAGCTCGAAACCCGCTTCGATGTGATCGATCGCCGCTTCGATGCGGTTGATCGCCAGTTCGATGCGATTCGCGATGACATTCGCGAGATCCGTGCTGACGTCCGTGAGATGCGGTCATCGATTCACAACATGTTCTACGTCATCGGCGGTTCGTGGCTCACCATCTTACTCGCCATCTTCTTTCACAAGTAGTTGCCGTACCCACGCGATCTCGTCGGCTACGGTGCGCACCCGCCAAACCCGAAGTGGCCCGGCGGCGCGCGCATCGCCGTGCAGATCGTCATGAACTACGAGGAGGGCTCGGAGTACTCGATCCCCGACGGCGATCCGGCTTCGGAAACGTATCTCTCCGAAGTGCCGGGCGCCTCGCTCGGTCACGGCAAACGCGATCTCATCGTCGAATCAATTTACGAGTACGGAAGCCGTGCCGGCTTCTGGCGTCTCATGCGCATCTTTGCGGAACGCGACATCAAGGTCACCGTTTTCGGCGCCGCTCTTGCCCTCGAACGCAATCCCGACGCCGCGCAGGCAATCCGCGAAGCCGGACACGAGGTGTGCTCGCACGGCTGGCGCTGGATCAACTTCGCGGAGATGAGCGAAGCGCAGGAGCGTGAGCAGATGTGCCGCGCGATTGCCTCGATCGAGCGCACCGTCGGAGAGCGCCCCTACGGCTGGTATTGCAGATATGCGCCCAGTGTCAACACGCGCCGGCTCGTCGTCGAAGAGGGAGGATTTCTCTACGACTCCGACGCCTACGACGACGACCTTCCCTATTGGGTGCGCGTCGCGGGACGACACCACCTCGTAATCCCATACACGCTCGACGTCAACGACATGAAGTTTGCGGTGGCACCCGGGTTCTCGGCGCCGTCGGGTTACTTCGAATACATGCGCGATACCTTTGACGTACTCTACAAGGAAGGCACAACTCACCCGAAGATGATGTCCGTCGGGTTGCATTGCCGTCTTGCCGGAAGACCGGGACGCAGTGCCGCGCTCGAACGTTTTCTCGATCACGTGCTCGCCCACGACGGCGTGTGGATCTGCAAGCGCGTCGACATCGCGCGCCATTGGATCGCGGAGCATCCACCGTATTGAGCGCGGTCGTCGAACGCCTGCGCGAGCTCGCGCAGATCGGACGCCAGGAGTACGGCATCGATCGCGCGCTCGCGACGCCGGCGGAGCGCGCCGCTCGCAAGTGGTTCGTGACATTGGCGCGAGCGAGAAATTACGCGTTGACCCAAGATCCCCTCGGAAACCTCTTTGCGCGACGCGACGGCACGCGCGCCGGTGCGCCGCCGATACTCGTCGGTTCGCATCTCGATACCGTGCCGACCGGAGGCCCGTACGACGGTGCCTACGGCGTCGTCGCCGCACTCTGCGCGCTCGAGATGCTCGACGACAGGAACGCACAGACGGAGCACTCCGTTGAAGCCGTCGCGTGGGCCGGTGAGGAGGGCGGCCGCTTTCCGTTTGGATGTTTGGGAAGCTCTGCGTTCGCGGGGATCATCGAGATGCAGCGCGCGCTCGCGCTCGTCGACAGCGAGGGGACGAGTCTCGCGCAGGCGCTCGCGTCGAAAGAGGGCGGATTGCTCGACGACGTTCCCGCGCGCAACGGCACGCGCGTTGCGGCCTACTTGGAATTACACGTCGAGCAAGGGCCGGTACTCGAAGCGGAGGGAGTCGTGCTCGGCATCGTCACCGCAATCGCCGGGCAGCGCCGGTATCGCGTGACGGTCAAAGGGGAGAGCGGACACGCTGGAACCGTTCCGATGGCACAGCGCAGCGACGCGCTCTGCGGAGCGGCCGACATCATCCTCGCAGTCGAACGTGCGGCCACTGCACAAGAGAAGACCGTGGCGACGGCCGGTCGCATCGCGGTGGAACCAAACGCACCCAACGTAATTCCCATGCGCGCCGTCTTCTCGCTCGACATTCGTTCAACCGTCGACGCGGCGATCGACGCGGTCGAATCGGCGTTGCGCGATTCCGCCGCAGACGTGCACGCGCGCCGGCGTCTTCATACCTCGATCGAGCGTCTCGAATCTCGCCAGCCGGTTCCAATGGACCCGAAACTGCGCGACTGCATCGGCCGCGCGATCGACTCTATCGGGCAACGCGCCATCAACGTACCAAGCGGCGCTGGCCACGACGCGCGATGCCTCGCGCAGATCGCGCCGACGGCGATGATCTTCGTGCCGTCGGTCGGCGGCCGTAGCCACGTACCCGATGAAGAGACGAAGCCAGAAGACTTGGAGGTCGGCGTTGAGGCTCTTGCGGCGTCGATCGCCGAAGCCGACAAGTTCGTCGTTTAGCCTGTTAGGTTTCCTAGGGCGTGTTTTCAAAGTAGTAGATTGACGAAGTGCATGCTTGCTGCGATAAGGATCACGGCGGCGTAGTTCGCGGCCAGCTTTTCGTACCGCGTCGCGACGCGCCTCCATTGCTTGAAGCGAT
>JAKAPO010000002.1 GCA_021807065.1 bacterium | reverse complement strand
GAGGTGATCTTATGAAGTTCGCATCCGACGTTTTCTGGCGCGAGGCGCACGTTACGCTGCGCGTGCTGCTCGTCGTCGCCTCAGTCACGGCAATCGGCTTCTGGTTCTTGCACCGGGTCGCGCCCCCGCCGTCACCCGTTCATGGCCCGGTCGCCGTGTTCACGCCCAACCCGCTCGAACACACCGTGCAGGCGCTCATCCAGGCCGATCAGCTGCTCGCAGCGGGCACGACATCGCGCGCACCGTACTTGCAGCAGCCGGCCATCGCCGTCATACGCAGTTCAGGCATCGCGCACGGCCTTTCGGACGCGCAGATCGGGCGGTTGCTCGGGGCCCTGAAGCCGCACACGGTCGAAGCGATTGCCGTTCACTCCGCGCTCTCGGCCCCAACCCCGGCGCCGACCCCGACGAGCGCACTGATGCAGCAGGTCTACAACGCCGATTATGCGGCGACGACCCACGCGCTTAAAGACACCACCATCAAGACGGACGTGCATATCACGCGGCAGGAGGTGCCGACGTCGCGGGTCGGCTCGATCATCGGCAGCGGCGGCGACGGCTTGTCGTATGGCATCCTCCGGCACAAGCAGTACGAACTCGACATTGGCGCGGTGCAGATCGGCGGTCACCTGGCACCGGTCGCGGCGCTGGCGTACTGCCTCCCAAGGACGAGCCTGTGCGTCGGTCCGTCGGTCACGATGAACCACGGCGCGAAGGTCGGCGCGAGCGCGCTCGTGAAGTTCTGATGGCGATGGGCAAAGCCAACCCGCCGGCGCCAAAAGCGAAACGACCGGCTACGGCATCGGCGCAGAAGGGCGCGCTGCAGCCGCTCGTGCGCATGGCGATCGAGGACCTCAAGTCGGCGCCCTACAATCCCCGGAAGATCTCGGCAGCGGCGCTCAAGGGCCTCAAGGCATCGCTCAAGCGATTCGGGCTCGTGCAGCCGATCGTCTACAATAGCCGGACCGGGCACGTCGTCGGCGGCCATCAGCGGGTGCTGGCGCTGCGGGAATCGGGCGAGACGCAAGCCGACGTGCTTGTGGTAGATCTCGCCGAGAAGGACGAGCGGGCGCTGAACGTGACGCTGAATAACCCGAAGATCGCCGGCGACTTCACGGACGATCTCGATGCGATGCTCCTCGAACTGCAGGAGCAAGACTCGCAGATGATGCACGAGCTCCGCCTCGATGCCCTGCTGCCGCCAGTCGACGATGAGAGTGCCGCTCTCGCGTATGCTACGCGCTTTGAACTCGTGGTGACGGTCGCCGACGAGAATCAGCAGCGCGAACTCTACGAGCGGCTCAAAGCCGAAGGACGACAAGTCCGAGTATTGCAGCTATGAAAATCGATCTCGATCTCCAGAGCCCGATCTCCGACACGTTCCGTGTGCAATCGCTTGCATCACGAATGGATTATGACCCAGGTGGACGCACACGTTTCCAACTGCACGCAGAACTTCCCGATGAGGCAGAAGAATGGTCGGTGGGCCTCATCGTTGGACCGTCTGGCTCTGGAAAATCGCAGCTTTTGCGCGCGGCGTTCGGGGGATGGACGGATGCCTCAAAATATGAATGGGGAGGGACATCGTTTCTCGATGATTTGGCGGGATCTGCCTCCGTCGAAGAAGTCTCTCGGGCGCTCGCTGGGACTGGTCTGTCGTCCGTGCCGGCCTGGATGCTGCCATACTTTCGGCTATCAAATGGGCAGCAGCAGCGCGCGGCGATGACGCGGGCGATTCTCGAAACCGATCGCATCGTCTTCGATGAGTTTACGTCGTTGCTTGACCGCGTTGTTGCGCGAACAACCGCAATGGCGACAGCAAAGGCGGTTCGCCGAATGAAGAAACGCCTCGTCGTCGCGACCTGTCATTACGACGTGGCGGAATGGCTCGAAGCCGATTGGGTGTTTGACACGGCAACTGCCACGCTGGCAAGGGGGCGTCTTCGGCGACCAGCGTTCAGCGTCAGCATCCATCCTGCAGCGCGTAGTCTCTGGCCCTTGTTTGCAGCGCATCACTATTTGAGCGGCGATCTCTCATCTAGCGCCCGCTGCTTCGTCGGCGCCATTCACATCGGCGACTACTCGGCCTTGTGCGGGTGGGCATCGTTCCTCCCCGTCATGGGCTACGCGGCGCGCTGGCGCGATCATCGCGCCGTGATTTTGCCGGAATACCAAGGCGCGGGGATTGGCTCGAAGTTCGTTGATGCCTGCTTCGCGCTCATGGCCGAAGAGGACCCGCAACGAAAACTGAGTTCGGTTTCGGCATCGCTGCCGCTCAATCTCGCGCGCCAGAAGTCCTCTCGCTGGAGATTGGTGCGCAGGGCGAGCCGCACGTCACCTGATAAGGTCGCGAAACGCGCGAGCCAGCGCCTCACGACCTCCTGGGAGTGGGTCCGCTAGAGCGCGGCCTTCACGCGGCGCAGAAGCGAAGCATCCGGCGTCCAGAGTCCGAGCCGGCCGCTCGCCGCGACGGGCCGGCGCAGAGCGCGCACGTTGCGCAGCCTCCAAGCGATAGGCCCGCACGTCCAGCGGCTTGGAGCCTCGGCGGCGTCAACGCAGTCCGCGATCTCGGCAACGGCGACGATCGCGCCGCGCTCGAAACTCTCCCGGTCGACGGAACGGCCGATGATCGCCTCGAGGAGCCGATGATCGCCGGCGTCCACCGAGGACGAGGCGTGGATGAGAATCGGGCCGCGATAGCGCGTTGACCAGGTGCGATTTTCGATGCGCTTCCCGAGGTGCGCGATTGCGTGCGCCCAGGCCGGGCGGATGCTCAGCGCCTTCATGGCTGCGCCGTCGCGCGGTTGCGCGCGACGGCGCGGAGGTTTGCGGCCCTCTTGCGGCACCGCGTCGAGCAGTAGAGCGCCTTCATGCCGCGGGACTCAGCGATCACCACCTGCCTCTCGCTGAGCGGGGCGGCGCAGACGGTGCAGGTCATGCTTCCTCCACCGCGACCAGGATCGCATCGGGAATGAGGCCACTATGCGTTAGCATGAGTACGCCTCCGCTTCAGCGCGCCGAAGGAAAAAGTGGATACCGCCTGTACACTCCTCCCGAATATCAGGGTCCCATGCGTTGGCAATCACGCTGCTGCCGACGACATACTCGACGGTACGATCGTGGATGCCGCGTGCGCGGTCCGTGTTGGCCGGCGCACCGTCGCGATAGAGTCCGAGCACGAGCGCGCGCTCGGCTCTACATTTGCGCCCGGTAGACGATACGCGCGAGGCGTCGGCAGGTATCTCGATCTCGGCTACGATGCCGTCGGTGAGTTTTTTCCACGCTCGGAACGCTCCGGTTTCGGGGACGATCTGGAAAGGGGGAAGGATGGCGCGCGAGAGGTTGGCGCCCGAGAGGGTGGCGCGCGAGAGGTTGGCGCCCGAGAGGGTGGCGTCCGAAAGGTCGGCGCCCGAAAGGTCGGCGCCCGAAAGGTCGGCGCCCGAGAGGTTGGCGTCCGAGAGGTTGGCGTCCGAGAGTTTGGCGCGCGAGAGGTCGGCGCGCGAGAGGGTGGCGTCCGAAAGGTCGGCGCCCGAAAGGTCGGCGCGCGAGAGGTCGGCGCCCGAGAGGGTGGCGTCCGAAAGGTCGGCGCGCGAGAGGTCGGCGTCCGAGAGGGTGGCGCACGAGAGGGTGGCGCACGAGAGGTTGGCGCGCGCGCCTGTGGCCTGATCCCCGACCCAAAGCGCGTGATCGGCAAGGACGGCAGCGATTTCCGCGCGGGTCATGCGGGGCCTTCTTTTCTGTGTCATTTCCTTCTTCTTTCTAAGGTCCGGCCTCATGCCCTAAGTGTAGCATACTACGCTACCCTTGTAAAGCGAACAGGCGTTCGATTTTGGCCCCTGGCTTCACGGCCGGGGGCTTTTCGCGTTTCTGAGCATCCGCAGCATGGAGAGGCACACGGCCTGCGCCATACCTGCGGGGACGCTGTTCGCGATGAGTTTGCCACGGTCGGTCTTGGTCGCGCCGGCCCAGTCGAACGAGTCCGGGATGCTATGGGATCGCGCCATTTCCAAGATCGAAGGGTTCCGGCACCCGACGAGTTTCGACGCCTCGTTGCCGTGAAAAGAGTTTGACAGGATGGAGCCGAGGACTTCATCATCATCGAAGGCCGAGGCCGAGGCCGAGGCCGAGTTGCCGCGTAGCCCGAGCTTGAGCGCAGCGGCATTAAGGTTGCAGTTTCCCGGCTTGGCCGTCGTGGTCGGCATGAAGTCATCCTCGCTCAATACCCGAGAATCGTTCGGAGCGCGATCGCCATTTCGGACGACAATCGCAACGCGTTCCCCGCTAAACGCTCGCGGTGCGTCTGCCGTCAGCGAGCCAAATACGCCGTCGTCCGCTATCCCGATGAGTTTCCCGCTTCCCCGAATATCGTGCCCATGCCATGAATGGGCCTGGAGCGTATCGAGCGTATCGTCGTAGTGCCGGTGCTGGCCCGCTTTGCAGCGAATCTTCGAACCTTTCGTGGGGTTGCCACTGCCGTTGTTCTTCGTCCCGTGAAAGTCGCCAGAGCAAAGCGACGGAAGGACGGCGTCGTCCTCTGCAACGGCTTGCATCTCGTCGCCCGTCCAGAAGCCGCGTTTCCGCAGAACGCGCTCGTCTTCGTCGTGGTCCCGAATGTCGCGGATGCGCCTCGGCCCCGGTGTCGGAACGACGTGCAAGAGGTACTGCGAGTAGAACCACCGCCGACGGCTCGTCACGTCCCCGAAATCGGCCGCGCAGAATCGTTCGGACCACGGCGCGTTAATCAGGCGCGAGGCGACGTTCTCCATGATGTATGGCGATTCGTCGCCGGTGCCGATACCAACGAGGCGCTCGAAATCCTCCAAACAGTCGCGCGGGTCGTCGCGCCCGAGCCTCTTCCCGGCCATGCTATGCCCCCACGCACGGAGGGCCACCGATGATGAGGTCGTGCGGCGCGAGATCGGCGCGCGTCATCTTCTTCACGTCGGCAACGCGGGCGACGGCGTGGCGCTGGTTTCGGTTATAGACCTCGACGGCGACGGGCCACGAGTCTATCGCGTCCACGACCTCGACCTCGATGCCCAGCGCGTCGGCGGCGGCGTACAGGCCGAGGTCGAATCCTCCGAGTCCGCAAAAGAGGCTTACGACCCGCAGCGTCACAGGAGCCCCCGACCAAGCGCGATCAGCACCCCGAGGACCGCGAACGGCAGGACGAAGATCGTCACCATGAGGACGACGGCCGCGACCGCGCTCCCCACCTCAGCGCAGCGTTCCTTGGGCGTGAGCACGGCCTCGAACACGATCCCCGAGCGCACCCCTATCCGGGCGATTCGCAGCCGCCCAGCGGCAATCTCTGCCCCGACGTAGGCGATCGTGCAGGCGTATCCGGGCGAGGCAATCTCAGCCGGTGTCCGCTCGGTCATGGCATCTTCCCCTTCTCCGTCAACGGCTTGCCTTCTCGGGCCATGAATAGCCCCTGTTGCTCGTCGTAGACCTCGGTCATCTTGCGTTTCGATCGAGTACGATCGTATTCTTCAAACGAGCAAAGGCGAAACACGAACCCGTTGACCCACCGCGCTACATCGTAGAGCTTCTGCTCCGTCCAATCGTGGCGGACAAGTGGCTTTCGGTCGAGTGAGTTTAGTGCAATGACTGGCTGAACGTGCGGCTCGCATCCAGCATCTAGTACCTCTAGAATACGCTGCATACACTCTTCAAATGGTTCGTTGCCGACGAGGGTATAGACGCGCTTGCGCCTCGCTGGCTCGTCGCGCAGCAGATCGAATACGGCATGAACCTCGGCGCGCTCTCGCATATCGTCGTAGGCGAAGCGCCAGGGCCCTCCGCCTTCGTTTATCAGCGACTTCCATCGGTCGTAAACATCCTTCGTGAAAGTGCGCGGCTCGAACCCCGAGTTTGCGTCGATCAGATGAACACCTTCGGCCCTGTACCGAGCGATGATCCACTCCTGATAGTCAGCAGGCAGCGCCGAAAGGTTATTGTCGCAGAGAATCGGGCGCACCGGAAAATCCGGGATTAGCGTAAAATCTTTGCCCTCCATCTTCGGCACGATACAGAACCAGCATCCCACCGGGCACCCCCTGCTTGCCATCGTCGCGAGCGGATTATGCCTTGCGGTCGCATCGTGCCAGTCTGGTCCAACGTCCGCAACGTCCGCCAGTTTGTGCTGCATCTGCGCCAAGAATAGCGCAGGGCCGCCGGCCCGAACACGAAGGCCCTGCGCCCTAGCAAAGATGGCGCGGGACCACGCTTCGTCGAGCTTCCATGTGAACGCGACAGAAAGGTATAGCGTATCGCCGTCTTGCCACTCTGCAAGACCTCCAACCCAACTCACTCAGAGGTACTCGTGCGCGGATTCCGTTTTCATCATTGCATCTTCCCCTTCGCTTGCAGGCTCTCGATCAGCGGATGCTCGGAGGCGGGTTCTGATTGTCGGGCGATACCGCCGGCTTCGAGCAGAACTCCAGATACTCTGGATACCGAGCCCCCTTTTTAAACTGCCACCGTGCGACGTTTTCGCGCCGCGGTTTCGGGGTCGTCTTGCGCCCCCGCGTTTTCATTGCTCCCCCATGAAGTACGGGCGGCGCAGTTCCGGGTTCTTCGACACGTCAATGATGGCGTTCACGGCATCTACCGCCTCCCTCAATCTGCGTGGTTCGATGTTCGCGTTATGCACGCGATGCGCTTCGGCGTGGCAAACCGCCGACAACGTGATCCCATTCTCGACGACCCAGCGCGTCTCTTTTGTGAGGTGCGCCAAATAGACGATGTGGTGGGCGTGCAGAGCGAAAAGCGAGCACGCGGATGCGTGGTGGAGTGCCTGGCATCGGTGCCCGTCCCGCGCGAATACGGCCGTGCGCCATTCGCCCGCGCTCTTTGCGGTCATGCGGGCTTCTCGTCGAAAAGCGTCGGCGCATCGCGTTCGATAATCGCGGCTTGCAGATTTTGCACGGCGCTAGTGAAGTAGGAACCCTTGAGTTCGATGCCGATGAAGCGCCGCCGCATCTTCAGCGCCTCATATCCCTCACTGCCGATGCCCATAAACGGAGAGAGAACAACGTCGCCAGGGTTCGACCAAAGCATGACCGCGCGCCGAATCACCTCGAGCTGCAGCGGCGCAATATGGCGCTCGTCCGCGAACTCTCTCGCGCTTTCTCGCTGCAAGGTATCGCTCGGGTTAATATCCATCCAGATCGGAGATGCGTACCGCTGCCAAAGATCAACGCGGAACTCCTCCGGGTCCTTTGTTACGCGGTCCAGGTTCTCGCCAGGCTTACGAACCGTCACCAAGTAATCCGGGATGCCTTGCCGCGAGAGGCACGAATCTTTCTTCAGCTGCTTGTAAAGCAACCCGATGGCCTTTGTCCGCTGCATTGCCGTTACCGGGTCCTTCCAAATGCACACCTCGGAATGATAGATGAAGCCGCCATCCTGGAACGCTCGAATTAAATCGCCGCGGAAATCGTCTATGCCGATATATCCATGGCGCACCTTGCTCGTTGGCAGATTCATGCAATGGAAACTCAGGTCACGGCCCGGCCTCATAACGCGATACAGCTCCGTTATGAGAAACGCGAAGTGGCCGAAGAACTCGCTCTTGTCGCGGCAGTTATTCATATCGCGATCGCTATCAGAATATGTGTAAAGCGAGGAAAACGGAGGGGAGAAAACCGAGTACCCGATGCTGTTGTCGGGGATACCGCGCAGGACTTCCACGCAGTCTCCATTGTACGCGGCGTACTCGTCTGTGATTACGCTGTTGCCGTCGCTCACGTTAATCTCCCTCTGGCCGAAGCCATGATGGTGTTTCCACCTGCACCTGCTTATATGGCATCCGTAGCCGTCGTGCGGCAAAGCCCTCCATCGCTGCCGCCACCATCGCCGTCTGCATGGCGCGCGCGTCACGTTCTTTGCGTTTGAGGCTTTCGAGCACCGGCTGCTCCGGCTCTGAAAGGATGAGATGCACGTCGACGGCCTGCGTTTGCCCGAACCGATAGCACCGACGAATCGCCTGGTAGAGCGATTCCCATGAATAGGAAACCCCCACGAAGATCATCTTATGGCAGCGCTGGAAGTTCATTCCAAACCCGCAAATCGAGGCTTTGGAAATAAGCACGGGCTCGATTCCATCTGCGAACGCAAGCATACCGCGCTCCTTGTCGTCGGAGGAATCGGAACCCCGTATCTCTAGCGCGTCGGGGAGCGCGTTTTGTAGCGCATCTGCTTCGGCGTTCAACTCGCACCAAATGAGCCACGTCCCAGGTTCTTCTCGAACGAGTTGCGCGGCTGTAAGTACGCGCTCGTTAATGCTCTGCTTCCGTGCGCGGCGCGTTTCAAGTAAGCCCAATGCAGGAAGCGCGAAAAGGGATTCCTGGTCGTCCGCCGCTTCCGCCGTGACGATGTGCTCATGCATCCGCAGTTCCGGGAGATCGTATCCTGCATCGTCGAATCCGAGATCGCTCGGGTGTTGTGCCATCGCGGCCCACGATGCGACCCAGCGCCAAAACTCTTTTTGAGCGTGCCCCTTCAATCGCCACTTCTGCGTTTCTCCTCCATCGTGCGTGAAATACGTTGCGAGCATCTCCGCAGCGCGCATTACTCCGAGGAACTCCGCATGATTCCCGAGTTCCATCGTATCGTTCGGGCTCGGGGTAGCGGTGCAGGCCAGGCGATATTGTATGCCCTCACATTGTTCGGTGAGGAGCGCACGCATCTTCCCGGAAAAACTTTTGAGTATGCTTGATTCGTCCAGCACCACCGCATCGAACCGCGAAAGGTCGAACTTCTCTATGCGCTCATAGTTCGTA
Source organism: bacterium (assembly GCA_021807065.1). GTDB lineage: Bacteria > Vulcanimicrobiota > Vulcanimicrobiia > Vulcanimicrobiales > Vulcanimicrobiaceae > Tyrphobacter. The sequence continues at coordinate 23,240 of JAKAPO010000002.1, read as the reverse complement.
ATGTTTACCCCGTCTCTCACGTCCGAATCGTCCCGGCATACTCTCGCTTCCAGGGCTATTTTCAACGCCTCGCGCGCCGTTTGCGTCGATACAGCGAGTGGCGCCAATATGATCGTGCGCTTCCCGATGTGCCGGAGCCATTCGAGTTGCATCAGGGTTTTACCGAGCCCCGTATTCGCGAAGATCGCGGCGCGACCAAGACCTAGCGCCCACGATACGATTGCACGCTGAAACGGGAACAGGTACGGGTGAATGGAAGCGGCTGGAACCTCTATCCCGTAACGATGCGCTCGGCGTTCTTTTGCGTGCAGGAACTTGTCGTATGAAGTGGGGTCAATCACGGCAGATCCTCCAGCACTTCCAGCCCGAGATACTCCGCAAGCGCGTGTTCGATCTTTGCGCCGGCGCTCGACTCCCAGCCGGGAAGCATGTAGATCGCATCGCAAGTGCAGAGCGCCGAGAGGTCTACGGCCATGAAGGCTGGCCTCATTCGCTCGGCCTCCTCGATCGATAGCGTGCGGACGTCGAGGCGGCCTCAGCGCAGACCCTGCGCGACAGATTCGCCGGCGAAATCGGATCCATGCCGGCCGCTGCGATCTTCTCTGCGGCGGCATCGAACGCCGGGAAGTTATGGTCCGTGATGCCAGCCATTGGGCCGGCTACATACACGCGCTTCACGGGGCGCCTCTCCACTAGCCGGAACGCAACGTAGCGCGCGGACGGGTTTCCGATGATGGTCGCCTCGCCGACGATCGGGCCGAGGTTCTCGGTGATGGCCCACTCACGAGCCGGTGGCAACGGTTGCGCGACGGTTTTCTGGCTCACCGGGTAGCCGACCGCGTGAAGGCGATAGAGGACCGCGCGGCGAGAGAGGAACAGCTTTCGGCCGGCCTCTTCAGCACTGCTCGACGATTCGTAGGCCGCGATCACGTCCGTGATTGAAGGGTCGCTCCGCAGCGGGTTCATCCCAGCCCGTCCAAAAAGTCGTCTTGCATCGCATCGAGCGGCTCGCACCACGCCTGCTCGCGTCCGCCCTTTTCGAGCCAGACCGAGCGGTGCCCGAATCGCTCCATCTCGACATCGCGCTCGCACCCGTCCCGCGCCTTGTCCACGATGAAGTAGTATTTGCCCTCGGCGCTCTGCCAGAGCAGGATGACCGTCGAGGCGTGGCCTTCGAGGTTGCCCCCGTTCCGCAGGTTTCTTTTCGAGGGCTTCTTCGTGCGCTCGGTGCCGTCGCGGTTCAAATGCTGCACCAGGTGAATCACGATGCCGAGCTCCTGCGAAAGCCGCACGAGTTTCCGGGCTGACGCCTCGATCACCGAGGTCAACGTGCGCCGGCCGGTCTCTTCAAGATCGGCGAGCATCCCGAAGGTATCGATCGTCACCTGCTTGAGCGGACGCTCCCGGTGCATCTGGCGGCATTGGGCCACCACGTCGTCAGTCGTCGTGGCCGGGGCCGCATCGAATAGGTCTATCGGCGCGAGCTCGAGCAGCCTGCGCGCCTCCGCGATGCGGCCCTGCTCGCGCACCGTGAGCGGCGCCTGCGGGTCGTTCCGTTGCCGCCTAGCACTCACGCCCGAGTAGAGCGCCACGAAGCGGGCGACGGTGCGGTCACGGCCCATCTCTGTGGCAAAGAGCGCCACGCGCCCGTACCGCTCGGCGGTGTATGCGGTGAGCATGGTCAACGCCTGAGACTTGCCGATCCCACCGTCGCCGGCCCAGACCACGAGTTCGCCCGGAACGAAGCCGCTGGTGAGCGCATCGAGCTTCTCCCAGGGTGTGCGATAGGCGATGCCGCCCTCCTGCCCCAACTTCGCCTCGTAAGCCGCGAGGGACTCGGCCATCGAGGTGAACCGGCGCGTGGTGCCGGCATCGATCGCCTCCACGACCAGGCTGCTCGCGGCGCCGAGCGTGGCTGAAACATCGTCCTCGCCCTCAAAGCCGAGTTCCTGGAGTTTCTGGCCGGCCGAAATGAGCCGTCGAAGCGAAGCCTTCTCGCGCACGATCTTCGCGTAATAGACCGCCGAATCGACGGTCTGAATCGTCGCCGCAAGGCTAGAGAGGTACGAGAACCCGCCGCATTGCTCGAGCTGCCCCGCCGCCCGTAGCCGTTCCGCGACCGTTATCGCGTCGACGACCGCACCATCCCGGACCATGCGGGCGAGGGTCCCGAAGATACGATCGTGGATGAGGGCGTAGAAGTCCTCGGGCCTCACGAGCGTGGCGACGGCATCGAGGATAACCGGGTCCTGGATGCAGGCGCCTATCAGGGCGGCCTCGGCCTCGAGGCTTTGGGGCGGTATTCGATCTCGGGTCTGTATCACAAAAGCACCTCGGTCCCATCGAAAACGCGGAGATTGCCTGTTCCTGTCGGCGCTCGCTTGGCTGCTCCGCGAATCAGCTCATCCTGGACCATTTTCATCGTGAAGGGCGGCTCACCGAGCCGATCGCAGGCCGATTTCCACGCAGCGATGATGCGCTCGGCGGAGATGCCTTGTTTCGCCAGGTCCCGAGCGCATCGCATGTTCCGCTTTTTCCACTCCGTTTTGCCGATCGGGACCTTCTCCCCACGAGAACAGAGCGCGGCCTCGAAGAGCGGGAAGATCGCGTCGACATACCCGCTGGCCCTCGTCGTTTCGTCAAAGTCGAATCTCATTTTCGGCTGCACAGGGAGAGACGAAGTCTCTCCTATTCTCTTAGTCTCTCTATATCTGATTGGTGTTGCCGGGATGTTGCCCGTGCTTGGAGCGTCTTTGTTGCCCGGCCCTCGTAAAAGTGTTGCCCGGCTGTTGCCCAACTGTTGCCCGTTTGTTGCCGGGGTGTTGCCCAAATCGGCACTTTGTTGCCCGGCCCTCGTAAAAGTGTTGCCCGGCTTCGGTGCCGCCTTGCGTCTTTGTTGCCCGCGCCTCGTAAAAGTGTTGCCCGGCTCGGCGCAGACCGCATCCATCGCTGCGGAAATGTCGGCCCATCGGATGGCTTTTCCCGTGGCCGTCTTAATGAGTGCGGCGACCCTGCGAATTGAGGGCGGCTCGCCGGCGGCTCGGCAGAGGAACATCGCGGCCTTGACGACAGCCGCTGGGTTCACGAAGGAATCGCCATATCTGAGCCCGTGAAGGTCTTGGTCGGCCAATCAATCCGCGTCAGCCGGATGCCCCAGGCATCGATCGATCGGATCTCGCCCACCGGGGCCGCACCACGAGGATGCTGCAATTCGAGGACGACGACATCGCCGATCTCTAGGACCTGCGCTGGCTGTGGCAAAGAAAACCTCCCCGTGAGATGCACGTCGGGGAGGTTCGGAAAGGGTGCCGGCGCCCGCAGTTGCTGCCGCCGAGAAGCCCTTCGACGTAGCCTTCTCGGCGTCGAAATGCGCGTGCGCTACCCTGGCCTGGGCTGCGCCAGCCCGATGATTCTACTACCGCGGCCTGCGGTTTTCAAGTGGTCCGGCCATTTCAATGGCTTCGAGCAACTTCTGCCCCTGCTCCTCGGTCAATTCCGTGAATGAACTGACCGGAATACCGGCCACGTTGCGCGTGAAAAAGAGCCGGGCAGTCCGGTCGAAGATGCGGAGGTACTCCTCGAAACTGGCGAAGATTTCGCGCCGGGTCTTCGACGTGAGGGCGTTGTTAGGCGCTCCTAAAAGCGCCTGCTCATCGACGCGGAACCGGAGACGATCGATCGTCGGCTCGATCTCGCTGACGGCCGGGATGATGTGGCCGGTTAACAGGCTGACCTGCTGGCTCCATCCGCTGGAGTCCGTGAGGATGAGCAGGGCCCCGTTCAACACCTGGACCGGTTTCGAGTGGGCGGCGATGTCGGTGCCGACGATCGCGGGCCACGCTTCGCGCAGGCGATTCAATCCGGTTGTCATCGGATTTTATGTGGCGGAAACCTCGGAGTTCAGGCCGGGGAAGAGCCGCATCCTTTCCTTGACAGTCTAGTGCTCACGCGGTAAAATGTCAATGCGTGAAAGTACGGTATCGTTTCCGAATCTACCCAACGCCTGAACAGGCGCAACATCTTGCTTGCGAGTTCGGTGTGGCCCGGTATGCCTATAACTGGGCGCTCCGCTTACGAAGCGATTCTTTCCGTAACGGAGTTCGCATGAACGATCTCCTTACGAGCGCCGAATGGACGAAGCAGCGCAACCTTTTGCCGTGGGCGAGCGAAACCTCGTGCGTTCCACCCCAGCAGGCTTTGCGGCACTTGCAAACGGCTTTCGTAAACTTCTTTGAGAAGCGTTCTGGCTACCCGAGTTTCAAGAAGAAGTCTCGGAAGCAGAGCGCCGAATACACGCGCTCTGCTTTCAAGTATGACCGAGCGACGAAAACACTCACGCTCGCAAAGGTCGGTTCCATCAAGGTTCGATGGTCGCGTGATTTCCAAAGCGACCCCACGACGGTGACGATAACCAAGTCCCCTTCGGGCCGCTATCACGTGACGATCATCCTTGACGAACCCGAGCCGAAGCATCTGGCGAAAACGGGAGAGGCTATCGGGGCCGATCTCGGGCTGAGCCGACTGGCAACACTCTCGAACGGAGAGCGTATCTCTAATCCGCGCCATCTCGGAGGACGGCTTGGAGAACTCGCGCATCTCCAGCGTACACTCTCTCGTCGTAAGAAAGGCTCCGGGCGTTGGAACCGAGCGCGGCTCAAAGTTGCCAGATTGTACGAGAAGATTTCCGATACTCGCGCGGATGCGTTGCATAAAACAACGCTTGATCTCGTGCGCCGATTCGATTTTATCGCCATCGAGGACTTGCACGTTCGAGGCATGAGCAAACTGCGAAGTCTCGCGCGTTCGATCTCTGACGCAGGCTTGGCTTCGTTCCGAACGATGCTCGAATACAAGGCGAAGCGGTACGGTAAAGAGGTCGTGGCTATCGATCGCTTTTACCCGTCGAGCAAGACCTGTTCGACATGCGGATATATCAAGCAGGACATGGCGATGAGCGTTCGCGCTTGGGACTGCCAATCGTGCGGAACGCATCACGACCGCGACGAGAACGCGGCGAAGAACATTCTGGCGGTCGGGCAGACCGTGACTGCGCGTGGAGGCGGCGTAAGACCAAAACGGACTACGGTTCGTCGCGGCAACCGCCAGCGAAACGTGAAGCACCAAGGGGCTACGCGTGCGTAGTTCCCTGGAATCTTCGCCCTTTAGGGTGAAGAGCATGTCAACCCCACCATCCTATGCCCTGCACCGACACCTTGTCAACGGGTGCGGGATGGTGTAGAGTAAAGGCCATGGTTGATTCAGAACGATTTACCGTGCGATTGAGCCCCGTCATAAAACGATGGCTGGCTGGGCAGGCGAAGCGGCATAACCGGACCCTCTCTGCGGAAATTGAAACAATCCTTGCCTGGCAGCGCACTTTCGAGGCAAGCGAGAAGCGTAGCTCGTGAAGATTTCCACCGTCGGCATGAGCCGCGAGGATTGGCTCAAAGAACGCAAGCGCGGCATCGGCGCGTCCGATGCGCCTACCGTCGTGGGTCTGGGATACGATGATCGCAGTCCTTACGATCTCTATCTAGAGAAGCGCGGCGAGGCCGAGCCCAAGGACCTTTCGGATAACGAGGCCGTGCATTTCGGCCAAGTGCTCGAAGAGGTCGTGGCGCAGGAGTTCGCTTTGCGAAACGGCCGCAAGGTGCGCCGCGTCAACGCGATTCTTCAGCATCCCGACCACCCGTGGATGCTCGCCAACCTCGATCGTGAGGTTGTCGCCGAGCCCGGAGGTGAGCCGGAGATACTGGAGTGCAAGACGACGGGCTATCGCGGCGCCGCACAGTGGGGCGAAAGTGGCGACGAGGTTCCTGACCGCGTAATTGTGCAGGTGCAGCACCAGCTCGCGGTTCGCCGGCGAACCGTCGCCTACGTCGCGGCGCTCATCGGAGGCCAGCAGTATCGGCAGTACCGCATCGTTCGCGACGAACCTCTGATCGAGATGCTCATTGCGGCCGAGACGCGCTTTTGGGAGTGCGTGAAAACGGGCGTACCGCCTGAGATCACCTCCATTGAGGACGCGAGGAAACGCTACCCTGTAAGCCGGGAGATCGCAGTCGAAGCAAGCCCAGAGATGAACCTCGCGCTCCTCTCGATGCGTAGCCTACAAGAGCAGATCGACGCTTTGCAAGCCGAGTTTGACGCGCAGAAAACGCTCGTGCTCGCGGGCATGGGCAACGCCGACACCTTGACGTTTCTGGGTAGCAAACTTGCAACATGGAAGTCCGCTCGCGAGTTCGACGAGGGCGTGTTCGCCGATAGATACCCAGAGATCGCGGCGAAATGCGCGAAGACCGTGCTCGATAAATCCCTCGTGAGAAAAGAGCACAAGGCCGCTTACGAGGATTGTCTTTTGCCGGGTGGCCGGCGGTTTCTCATTTCGAAAGGATGAACAAGTGAACGAGGACCAAGAGCAGAAGCCACGCACCGTTTCGTCGGTGCTCGCCGAACGCCAAACGAGTGGCGCGGGCTATTCGATCGTCCCGCAGACCTTTACTGAGCTGCAAGCGTTCTGCGCGCTCATTGCTAATTCGGACCTCGCTCCGAGGGATTACCGAGGGAAGCCCGGCAATGTGCTGGTTGCCGTGCAAATGGGGGCCGAATGTGGGCTACGCCCGATGCAATCAATCCAGAACATCGCCATCATAAATGGGCGACCGGCGGTCTACGGGGATGCGGCGCTCGCGTTAATTAAGCAGCACCCGAAGTTCATTTCGTGTCGCGAATGGATTGAAGGCGAAGGCGATCTACGGGTAGCGCATTGCGAAATGATGCGCCAGGGCGAGCCCCCGTATCATTCGGCCTTCTCCGTAGCCGACGCAAAGAAAGCGAAACTGTGGGGAAAGCAGGGCCCGTGGTCGGAATATGAGGAGAGGATGATGGCGATGCGTGCTCGCGGTTTCTGCGGGCGCAACGCTTTCCCCGATGCGCTCAAGGGGCTTTCATTCGCCGAAGAGGCAGCGGACATCCCCCCCGAAGACGCCCCCTCTCCGCACGTCGTCGTCGGTAGCACGCGCGTCGACGCAGTACGCGAAAAGTTAGCCGCACAACTCGGCCAGCCTCCGGCGCAAACATTCGGCCAAATGGAGAAGGGCGCCCTCGATGCGCTACGCGACGAGGAGATCGCCGCGCACGAAGCGGCGAAGTCGGCCGCGCTCCTAGACCGCACCAAGACTCCCGAGGAGCGCATCCATCCGCGTACCGGCAATGCGCGGAAGATCAGCCCGGAGCAGGTTCAGGGAATCAAAGACTTCGCCGATGGTTGCAACTGCGACCCTGCGCGTCTTGAGGCCGTCGTGCAAGACTTCGGCGGGTGGGAGAGCCTCGTCCCTCGGCAGATGGATGGCATCATGGTCGCAATCGAGGGCGCAGCGAAATCAGGAGCGCCGCCGTTGACGCTGCTGGATGGATCGCAGTAAACCGGATGCGTATTAGCGATGCGACCTTCGTGATCTACGACCTTGAGACTTGCGGCCTCGACCCCGCAACCGATCGCATCGTCGAGATCGCCGGCAAGTTCATGCGGTTCGGCGCGGGCGGCCTAGAGGGGATTCGCTTCTTCCAGACCCTCGTTGACCCCGGCGTTCCAATCCCGCCGCAGACAATGGCAATCCATCATATTCGCGACGAGGACGTGGTGAACGCGCCGACCTGGGAAGATGCGTGCGCCGACATCGAAGCCGCATTACGGAACGAAGGGACGGTTGTCTGGGTCGCGCACAATGGCTCCGAGTTCGACGACCGGTTCGTTTATGCCGATGAACCGTTCCGGTCGAACGCGAGATTCCTCGATACGAAGCGCCTGGCGCAACACCTTCTCCCCGATGCTCCAGGCTACTCGAATCAGACGTTGCGGTACTATCTCGGGCTCTCGCTCGATATGATGGGCACCGCGCCGCATCGTGCGCTTGCCGACGTGATCGTGACGGCCGCGCTTCTCGATTCGCTTTTGCAGGTGTACTGCGAAACGTCGGGCACGATGCTTCTCGACGATCTCCTTGGCTTCGCTGCTTCGCCGATACTCTACACGTCGTGGCCTCTCGGAAAATATCGCAACCAGCCGCTAGGGAACGCTCCTGACGACTACGTTGAGTGGTGCCTGCGGTCAATGTCCGACTTGAAACCCGACCTGCGGTACTCCCTCGGAGAACTGCTCCGAAAAAGAACCAGACCGGAAACGAGCAAGTCGTGAGCAATGCCGCCGAGAGTGCCGCCCTCATCGAACTGGACAAAGCCCGGGAAGCCGTCGCTGATGCTAATGCGGCTCTTACCGCCGCTGACATTGCCGCTCGCTCCGCTCGCACGAAGTATATTTCCGCCTACGATGCCTACTACGCTGCCATTGAAGCCTCTGGCGCAGAATCGAGCAAGTCATGACCGATCAAACCGGCGCCCGAGAGGCAGCCGCCCTCGCCGCCTACGACGCCGCACGCGCCGCCCTCGCCGCCTGCAACGCCGCCCGCGCCGCCTACAAAGCCGCCCTCGACGCCTACGACGCCGCCGACGACGCCCTCGCCGCCGCCGACGCCGCCCGCGCCGCCGCCGACGAGGAAAAGGGAGATCCCAATGCCTGACGATGTATCGTTGATCCAAGCGCTTCGCAAGGCCCGCGAGCGCATCCCATTCGTTTGGGAGTTTTATCGCCAAGCTTTGATCGACTCCGGGCTAGTCGAAGAGCGCCGGAAGATGCGAGAGGGGAACGCACAATGAACGACAGCGACCTCGACCGCTTCAATGACGGCGACCCGAACCCGTGCCCGCAATGCGGCGCGCCGATATGCGACGACAACCCGCGCGAGATGTTCGACTCTTACGCCGAGGAGCAGGGTTACGGGGGCGCCGAGCGCATCGTTCTGCGCTCGTATGGGGAGATACGCCGTATGAACTGCTGCAGAACCGGGATGCGGTACTCGGCGATCATCGACGCTATCGCGTTTCTGGACTACGCCCGCGAGCGAGCCGACCACGGAGAGGATTGCATCCCCGAAGAGGCGATCGCCACGCTCGGCGAGGTATTCGGCCACGATTTCAGCGCGGATGCGTGGGCATCGTTCCGTGACGCTGCGAGGCCGAAAGCATGAGCCTAAAAATCACCTACAGCTACGAAAAGGCCAGCGCAGAGGTTCTCGATGCGATGCGAGATCGCTGTCACGAGCAGGGCCATGACTACGAGAATTGCTGCTCCATATTTTTAAGGGTCTACCAGCAATGCCGTTGGTGCGGCGAGGAGCGGCAACCATGAGCCTCTTCAGCCGCTTCGATGCCTGGCTTTGGTCCGACTCTGGCGCGCTCGCGTCGGCCGTGCTGCTCGTCGCGCTCGTCGTCGTTCTCGTTACCCTCACCATCGTGCCGCTCGTGGTGCGCTGATGGTACGCTGAAGCCCCAAGGAGGACGCCACCCTCAAGGCCCTATGGTCGAGCGATTTCCTCGCCGTGGAGATCGCAGAGAAGATCGGGCGCACCGCGAACGCCGTATCCGGCCGCGTGCGAACCCTGGGGCTGGCGCTACGCAAGCGCGGCAAACGTCGGCGCGACTCTGCAAGCCGGTATCGCGGCTACGTGACGCGACGGATGCGCCACCCGAACGTTCCGATTCTGGAGCCGCACGCGAAAACGGGTGCGTTTGACTCTCGCGCCGCCGTCGAGCGGCTCTGGGAAGCGTGGTACACACGATGAAACACCTCGAAACTGAAAGGATCCACCATGCCTAAATGCAAGCAGTGCGATCACGTCGCCGAGAACCAGCGCACAATGCGCCAGCACTACAAGGCTGCAGGCCATCCGACGACGTCGCGCAAGAAGCGCGATGCGCCGGACTACGCCGTCGGCGCGTTGCTCTCGTTCGATCCGCAAGACGAGGGCGCGCTGATCTCGGCCGTGACGCGCGCGTTCGAACGCATGGCTCTCCCCGACGACGGTGTGCGCCGGGTCATCGCGTATATCACCGATCGCTACGCGCCGAACAAGTCGATGGTACAGGGTATAACGCCCTCTTACTGGCCGAGCACGGCGGCCATGCCGCTTGATAACGGCCTATGAGGACGTTCGCATGAGGCACCAGATCGCACGCGGGCGGCAGCGCAAAGAGCCGGGCACGATGAACAAACTCGAAGCGAGCTACGCGCAGCAGCTCGAAGCGCGCAAGCGGTTGGGCGAGATCGCGTGGTACAGCTACGAGGCCGTGAAGCTGCGGCTCGCGCAGAAGACGTTCCTCACTGTTGACTTCTTCGTCATGCTGACGAACGGCGACCTCGAAGCGCACGAATGCAAAGGTTGGATCGAAGATGACGCAGCCGTGAAGTTGAAGGTCGCAGCCGCGATGTACCCGTTTCGGTTCTTCCTAGTTCGTCACCCGAACAAGGCGACGGGCTGGATTATCACAGAGGTAGCAGCATGACGAAAATACCGCAGAACGACCTGTGTGCCGTGAAGGGATGCGGCCACCGCTACGCCGATCACGACTACGGCAATATAAACGAATGCGCGGTCTGCACAATCAATGCTAAGGGCGGATTCCCCGTGCCCCCATTGCATACGTTCGTGCGCCGCGTTACGGGCCAAGAGCGCGAAGCATACGAGAAAGCGATGCGTGAATCATGATTAGCGCCTGGTGGCTCATCCCGACGGTGATCGGCACGGTTATCGTTTGTTACGCAAGCGAGATCGCACAATGGATGCGGCGCGGAGGAGGGCTGAGCGGTGGAAGATAACGAGCCAAGGATCACGAGCATAACGAGAGGCGAAAATGGGCCTCCGGCTGACCTTGCCGCAGAACTACGCATTCTCGCTAACGAGATGGATGCTGCCGAGAAGTATCTGGCCAAGAAGTACGGCCCCGCAATTCTAAGGGAATATCAACTGAGTGGCGATGAGTCGAACCTTTTACGCGCTGCCGCAGATGAGATCGAACGCCTGCGGAACATCCTAGAAAAAATAGCCGCCGCATGGGAGCGAACTCCCCGCGAAGGCGAGAGCCACCTCGAAAATGCGGGGCAGATAGAAAGCATAATCGACAGTACGCTTGGGGAACTCAGAAACCGCGGCAACTCAGCGGCAGAGACTACCTGCATTGACGACAAAGACGAGGTCTACGGCCGCCGCATGGCTGACGTAGATGAAGTAGTAGCACAAGTAGTAGCACAAGACCCTTATGGGCAAATTGAAGGGCAGGTGAAGCAGTTTGAAATCTTCGGTACGAAGGGCAGCGGTGATTATCGTGGCGATAGCCTCTCCGAATACTATACGGGCATGGCAAGCGGGCTTCGTATGGCCCTACAGATTCTCGATCTCAAACGCTACGAGGGAACATAATGAGTGATATAGTGGAGCAACTCCGGTGGAAGTATAAAACGTCGGACTTTTATCGCGACCCGCAAGGCTTTGAATTCTTGCGTAAAGCCGCCGACGAGATCGAGCGCCTGAGAACTGCTGTATACAGAAATGCGGACACAAAAGAAGCGTGGTTCACGGGTGCAGAAATGGCGATTGAAGCAATGCGAGCCGCGCTGGAGGCGGCACGAAATGGCTGAGACGATGCGTTTCCCAACCGAATCGACCCTATCGGACCTCATGGCCGAGGTACACTTTGCCCGCACCAAGTTCCCTGGCAACGATCTGCTCACCATCGCGCTGGGCGAAGAGTTCGGCGAACTATGCCAGGCGCAGTTACAGCGCAAGAGTCGCGACGAGATTCGCAAGGAGGCACTGCAAGTCGCCTGCGTGGCTATCCGCATCTACGAGGAGGGCGATGCTTCGCTCTCCAGCGTTACCGACGATCAGGCGAAGCCGTAAGGAGCACGAAATGGACCCAAATAGCGGAAAGATTTACAAGGGCCTTACCGACGAACAGGCCGCGAGGCTCGGACTTGTCCCCGTCTCAAAAGAGGTGGCCGATATGGTCGAGGTCGGCGCTGCGGCTATGGCGCTTGCGAGATCGAAGGTGCGAGACACGCAAGCCACGTTCTCAAAAGAGAAGCGCCGCAAGAAAGCCAAGGCTGCACGGACAAGCCGAAAGGCTAACCGATGAGTGACACATACGAAGCCCTCGACCTGAGCGCGATCATGAGGCGCTATAATTCTATCGACTATCCCTGCGAGCACCTCAAGACGCGCTCCTGCGTAGAATGTCAGCGGGTTCAGAGTGTAGCGTTTTGTGAGAGCGACGATGTTCCCGCGCTGGTTGTCGAGGTTCGCAGGCTACGCGCAATAGAGGCGCGACTCAAGCACGTTCCCGCTGGCGAAACAACCTTGCGCTGGATTCTAACAGGCGAGGGGAACACGGAATGAGTAACGACGCACTGCTCCGGGTCGTCGATTGCGTCTGCTACTGCAACGCCTGCGAGGACGATGGCATAGAGGGGCGCTATTACCTGGAGTATGCCTGTTCTAATTGCAGCAGCCATTTTATCGTGAAGCTTCGTCTCGGAGATCACGCACCGCTGATGACGAAGTGCCCGCATTGCGGCGTAGACGGCTGGAACACAAGGCTTGCGTTAGTGCCGGACCCGGGGGCGTCGTGAGCCGCACCGCACACGCTCGCATGCCCAAGGCTACGCGCAATCCGCAGGCGCTCGATCAGCCGGATGTTCAAGCGTGGTGCATCGCTTGTCAGCATCCTCGGCGAGATCACCTCTACAGATTCGGCGAAAGAAGACGGTGCTTCGTGCTTCATTGCGACTGCCCGCGCTTCGATTACGGCAAGCCATGACGCTTGTCAGTAAACGTGTTGCGCGAGCCCGGAAGATTCGGGCGGCTCGTGTTGCGGCGATTAGCCGCGACGAGTGCGTTGCGATCGTGAGAGCCAACGCGCCCGGTGCCACCGAAGAGGATACGCAGGACGCCGCCGATGCGCTTCTCCGGTTTCGGCAAGCGTTCGCCGCCACGCCGACGCGGTCAGACTTGGGGTTGCCGTGACCGGCTACGCCAACGGTGCGCGCTCCATCATGCGACCAAGCCACGCGATGCGCCAAGCCGTGCGCGTCGATACGACCTGCGAGCGCTGCGCCTGCGCCGTGAAGTGGAACCAGCGCCGATACGTCCGCGACCCGGCGACTGGCGTTCCACAAGCCATCTGCCGCAAATGCAAAGCCACGGACCAAGGCGTATGAGGTGCAGGAGCCAGCGATAAGGCGCGGCGAAGGAACTCTTCCGTGCGAACGGATTTCACGGACGACTCTAGTGCGGCCCTGGGCTTATCGCATTCTGCGACGGCGCAGAAGGAAGCCTACCTCAAGGAGATCGGCGTGAAGAACGAGGCCGACCTTCAGCGGGTGATCGCTCGCAACGACGGTGCCGCAGCGGATCTCGCGAAACGGATGCAGCCTTTCTTGGCCGCCGGATACGGTACGATCGACGCGATTGAGATGGCCGAGCAAGAGGTATCGGCGGACACCCCCCAAGAGCGGCCATACCGGGACACCTACCTCGGGGAAAGCGTCGAAGACCTGATGCGCGCCTCGGTCGAGCCAGGCCACGGTGGCTCACGCTCTCACGGCAGGGGCAAGCCCACGACCCGCGTTCCCGACCCGTGCGACGTCGCCACCTCGCTCATTCGGATGATGCTCGGGTGAGATCGACGCGCCGGCGGTCGCCAAAGCGTCCGGGCCGAAAGCCTCGGGACGTTGGTGCGAGCACGGCGCGGATTTGGATTCGGGTGACGCCGGCCGAGAAGGCGGTGCTCTCGGAGTATCGGGTTCCGGTGGCGCAGTACGTTCAGGCGCTCGCGCAGACATTTCTGCGGGTGCGTAAATCAGAGCAAGCGCATCCCATTGCGCCCTCGTCATAGTCCGTGGTACACTCTGAAGGCAGTATTACTTCAGCCAGGTGACACAACCAAGAGCGCACGTGCGGGAAACCGTCACGTGCGTTTCATTATGGGGTGGCTCATGTTCAGACGCATCCGTGCGCTCTTCTCGGACGACCTCGACAAACTCGAATCGCGCGTGCTCTTCCTTGAGCGGCGCCTCCGCGGTCTAGAACACCAGCTGCTCGCCAATCTGAGCCGCAATCTCAAGAGCGAAGTAAAACCTCGTTCCGCGACCGCTGTTGCTCGGAAGTCGGCCAAATAGCCCGTGTACTACTCGACATCGACGTTCGGCGGTGGCCAAGTCGTCGTCGGGTTCACGATCCAGCAGTACGCGCCGCCAAGGTGCGCGTGCGGGGCGGTCGCCACAATGCGAGGCCAGGACGGCCGGCTACTCTGCTCACCGTGCTTTGAGACCGCGCAGCGGGAGGCAGCCATCGAACAGGCGACGGCGTGGCTCACCGCGGCGTTCCGTGCCGCAGGCGATGCCGAGCGCCGCAAGCGTCTCTACAGAGCGCTCGCAACGATCTTCCACCCCGATGTCGGCGGCGACGTTCGGATCATGCAAGCCTTGAACGCGTTCCAGGAGCGCTAGAATATGGCACCGATGGCTGCGCTCGCCAAGCACTACGCCTGCCCGGACTGCGAGCGCCGTTGGTACGCCGACGCGGGCACCAAGAACGCGAAGCACTGCCCGAAATGCGGAGGGCCAGCCGTTGAGATCGAAGACTAAGGCCCGCAGAGGGAGCACGCTTCGCCGTCGCCGGCTGTACGCTGCCATCCTGGCGGAATACGATCGGCGCGCAGCCTTCGAGGCAAGACGGGCGTTGTGACCCCCTGCGCGTTCTTCATCGGGTACCCTGGGGGCGACTGCGAGCGGTGCAAGGCTCCTTGGCTCATCCACTATCCTAAAGGACGCAGGTGAGCCCGGAAGGCTATCGGGCGCGCATCTCGGCTATCGAATGGTGGGCCAACCTCTGGGTATCTGAGGGGCTTCCGTATGAGATGGCTCAAGAGATCATGGGGTACTGCTGCGAGTGCGTTGACGCCGATTACTACGGGGTGGCACGGCTAGAGCCGCCGAACGATGAGGCCGTGAGGATTCAGGCCGCGCTCGATGCGATCTTCGTTTCGCCAGGGCCGCAAGACTTTTCGTGAGGGGGAGCATGGTTAGCAGGGTCCTCGGCTTGCACGCCGAGCAAATTAAGCGCCTCATTCGCGAGGGCGAATCGTTTTCGTTCGACGAGGCAGCGGCTATCCAGGAGGCGCTTGCGCTGAAATGCAACGAACGCCGAATCCTGCCGCACCGTCTTGAGGTTGAACTTGGGGCCCTTCACATCAGCGCTCCAGCCTATGAGAAGCAGCAGGCGCAGCGCATGAACACGTTCTTGATAGGTCAAGACGTGCGGGTCATATATAACGAGGCGGACCTTCCGCGGCTAGTCAAGGTAACGCTATCGCCAATCGAGCGAGACCACGAGGTCACTGTTGACCTCCGGGTGTTTCTGTAGCGGGTTAGCGGTCCCACTCCTCCCGAACCTGCACCTTGGAGATCGGCACAAGCCGTTCGCCGAGGTTGTACTCCGACCGGTAAGCGATATGCGAAGCCCCCGGCTCCGGTTCTCGGGAGATCGTCCCGTTGGCGAACTTGCCGGCCCCGGCAACGTGGATTCTAGACCCTTTGTGCATCCCGGTTTCACTCACGAGAGTGCTCCTTTCTAGAGGATTTCGAATGGCGGTCGCAGAGAAGGTGAAGGTTCCCGAAAAGGCAACCGTCGCCTGTAAAATCTGCCACGATCAGGTCCTGGACGACCAGGTAAAGCGCCTCTTCTTCTTGCGGACCTCGATTCGCGACATTGCGGCGCAAACGGGGTGTAGCCGGTCGATGGTCGATCGTCACCGCAGACTCTGTTTGAGCGGCGCGATGCCTGTCGCCACGCCTCCCAAGATGCCGGAGCGCGCGGTCGAACGGCCTCCCTTGGTCGAAGCCGGGGACCTGCTGACCTGGGCGCTGGAGTCGGCCGAAGATTACCGGCAGTACATGCGGTGGCTTCAGGACCACGCGACCACGCTTGTGGCCAAAGCTGCTCAAGCCGACAATCATCGGATGTGGCAAATGGCGATCAAAGAAGCCCGTGAGAACGCGACGACGCTTGCCAAGGCCAGCGGGTGGATACGGGCTGACGAGGGCGCTCACAACCAAATCCTCAACGTCTTTGGGAACGTCTCTCGGGATACGCTCCTGGCCTTGAGGGATGCCTTGCAGCCTGCCGAGTAGGCAAAACACAACCATTCTCGTGAGGTTTTTGCCTCGCGCGCGGGGTCATCGGTCCCACTCTTCGCGGCCGGAGAGGCGGACGCGGACGGCCAGGTCCACGTTCACGGCCGCCGCCCAAGCATCGCGTGTACCGTACTCGACGCCCAGGGTTTGCCCCCACGGGTGCGGAGGGTCGAATCGTTGAGTGCGCGGGTGATTGCCCGAACAGACTTCCCTGCTCCGTGCAGGTCTTGCACGGTGCGGAGTGCCTCGATCTCAGCCTCGCAGGGCACCAGCACTCCTTCGGAGAGCCGCAGCCCCAGGGCCGGCTTCCCGCCGGCGTACCCCCCGCGAGCCTTCTTCAGCCTTCTGCCGGCCTGTAGCCTCTGTGTTATCAGGGTTCGCTCATACTGGGCCACAACCGCGAGAATCTGCTGCGTCATGGTCGAGATGGGGTCCACGCCATTGGTTTCGCTGGCTGAGACAACCGCGCAGCCACGTTGGGACAGTTGATAGCGCAGATACCCGTCGAGCATGGTATCGCGCGCCAATCGATCCCATTTATGCACGATGACCGCCTCGAACAAAACACAACCATTCTCGTGAGAATTTTTGGGGTCGCGCGAGGCAAGCAGCGCGGCGAGCTGCGGGCGATCGATGGTCGAGCCCGAGAAGCCGACATCCGTATAGGTGGCGACGATCTCGTGGCCCTCCCTGGCGCAGTAGGCTTCGACGCCGGCGACCTGCACGGGCAGGCCGAGCCGGTCGTCCTCGCCCTGAGCGCGGGTACTCACCCGGTAATACGCTGCTACTCTCATTATTAGGCGCTCCTAAATACTCGGCCAAGAATCGAGCCAAGCCGGTACTGTGTGTTACGGGCGAACAGGTGGCGATCGATCTCCGCCAATTCTGAGGCCGCGACCAGGCTCGCGGCTATCGCATCGTCGCCCGTCTGGGCCTCGTAGGCGCCCACGAGCGCCACAAGTTCGTCGCACCGCGGGCAGCCCGGGTGCCGTCTGCCGAAGGCTCTTTCGCTGAGATCGCAGGTGTGCCGCTGACGGTTCGTTCTCATGTCCATAGTATCGCACACTGACGCCACTGATACAAGCGAACAGGTGTTCTATTTTCGGTATTCGCTGCTATTAGGTGCGCCTAACAGGCCGAACCATCCAAGCGACCATACCATCCATGAGGAATGGATGGATACCGAAGCCGCCGGCGAGCCGAAAAGGCACCGAAAACACCGGGCTGAGACCTGAGTCGGCCCGCATTGGATGGTGAGAGCCGATAATGAGGCATGCCTAACAATTCGGCAAGCAGCGTCCCCGCAGCGTGCGAGCCCAAAAATCGGCCAGCACCCCGGTCCTCGTCCTCCCCTCGGGCCCCTATCCCACCACCCTCCTCATCAAGGTGACCATCCCCAAACATAGCGAGAACACCGGCAAAGCAAGGTCAGAGCCATGACCACCAGCACACTGCGATGTCAAGGCACGGCAAACGACAAGCGATCGGCAAATAAACGGCACACCAATCGAACGAACAAAGACGACGACGGCGGCCAGTGAAGAACGAGGATGGATGGCCGGCTGCAAAGCGCGAGCCGCAAATCGCCGCAAAAGTCTCGCCACCAAGCGCCCACCAAGCGGCCAACCCTGTCCACAGACTGAACACACAATGGACAGGCAAAGACGATCGGACGGCGGGAAACGCCCTGTCTACGGGGCTTTGCGGGCGGGGATGGTCGCTACTAGCAAAGCAAGCAAGGGGCGGGTCTATACGCAAAACTTGGGTGAGGGTGTGTGCGGACCCCTCGCAAATCCGTCTCCATTTTCCATGCCGTCTCAATTTTCGCGCTTCATTTTTTTGATTTTGCCGATAGGGAGTAGTCTCAAGGTTGGAAGCCGAGGCATTTCTGTCATGGTGTTCGGAGCACGGTATTGATCGTGCTGGGGCGCTTGGGCTTGTTGATCGGGAGTTAGCCCGTTCGGGGTTATGCGATTTCGGGCGGGTCGCGTATCCGGGTTTTGAGTCACCGAAGCATCTTCGGTATTTGGCGGAGTTGTTAGAGGCGGCGGAGCGCGGCGAGATACGTCGGCTTGCGATCAGTATGGGTCCGGGTCATGGGAAATCGACGTTATTGCAGATTTACCTGGCGTGGTTTTTAGGGCGCGACCCTCGTCGTCGGATATTGGCGTTGTCGGCGAGTGAGATGCTGGCTCGTCGGAACTCGCGCGCGGTGCGGTCGATGGTTCAGGGGGAGTCGTGGCCGTGGCCCGAGGTCGCGTTAGTTGGGGAGTCTTTGGAGGAGTGGCAGACGGCGCAGGGCGGGGGTGTGCGGGCCATTGGGCAGACCGGCACGGTCACGGGGTTTCGGGCCGAATTGATACTCTGCGACGATGTGCAGCCGGATGCCGGGACGGAGACGACGCGGGACGCTTTGGAGGCGTGGTTTCGGGAGATTCTGACGACGCGGCTTGAGCCGGACGGGATTGTGGTCGTCATTCAGACCAGGTGGTCGGATGGGGATTTGATCGGCCGGCTGCAGGAGGGCGAGTCGGCCGATCAGTGGGTGGTGGTGAACATTCCGGCGATTGCCGGGGATGAGGATGTTCTCGGTCGCAGTCCAGGCGAGGCGTTGTGGGAGGAGCGGTGGCCCTTACGGCTCTTGCAGCAGAAGCGGTTAGAGATCGGGGCGGGGGCGTTTGGGGCGCAGTATCAGGGCGACCCGGTACCGGCGGGCGGGAAGATGTTCCATGACCGGTGGTTCGAGCACCGGTACGAGACGTTGCCGGCCACGCGGTACGTTCGGGAGAGGGTAGACCCAGGGGACGCGATTACCCGGATGCTCCTTGGGACCACAGCGAAGGCGATGCCGGTGGTGAGGATTCAGTCGATCGACTGCGCGGCGCGGACGGGGGTTCGCAATGACCGGACGGCGATTGCCACGATCGTCTCCGATATGCGCGATATTTTCATTGAGGACGTGTGGTTCGACCGGGTGGGGTTCCCGGACTTGAAGCGCAAGACGATGGAGTTGTACGACCGGTTTGGGCCGCGGACGGTGTACGTGGAAGAAGCGTCGAGTGGGTACGCCTTGCTGGACGAGTTACGGGCATCCTCGGCCCTCCCGCTGGTTGGGATAAAGCCGGGAAAAGACAACCATGAGGCTCGGGCTGAAGCGGTGACGGGCCTGTTCGAATCGGGGCGGGTGAAGTTTCCTCGCTATGCGTCCTGGATGCCCGAGTTACTCGGAGAGTTTTTACGGTTCCCGCATGGCCGGCACGATGACATCGTGGACGCGGTGGTGTTGGGGATCTCGCAGATGCAGTTAGCCATTGCGCGTGCCGCCGGCGACGAGAAGTGGCGCCGACAAACACCTTCTCTTGCCGGATGGATGCAACGATGACGATAGGGAGTAGCGCATGGCTTTCGCAGATTTAGCGAAACTTGTCGCCAGGAACGCTCCCAAGGGGACCTCTGCACGGTATGCCCGATTGGATGCGCTGGAACGGCTGCTCAACGGGACGCTGTACGACTTCCTGCCGTTCTCGTTCGATCAGGAAGACGAGGGCACGCGGCATATTTTGCTTCGCGAACGCCGACCGTCCTTAGTGTATCAGTTAGCTCGGCTCATCGTTGATCAGACCTCCTCGTTGACGTTTGGCGAGGCGCATTTCCCGTCTATTCGGTCGTGGGAGTCGGAGGATGCGTCGGACCGCTCCGGCGGGTTCGAGCGCGAGATCGAGCGCATTGTCGAGGCGTGCGACTTGGAATCCGCGATGATGTCCGCGATCTATCGGGGGAGCATTGGGTCCTCTGCCGTGATCGTCCGGGGGATTGGCCCGAAGCGCATTCCGCACATCGAAGTGGTGTCGGGGAAAGTTGCGCGGCCGATTTTCAACCCGAAGGACCCGACATCCCTTGGCGGGATGGTGCAGGTCTATACGGTGAGCGGGGAAGTGTTGCAGGCCGAAGGGTACGAAAAGGCATTGGCCGACAAGACGTACTGGCTGCGGGTTGAGTTTGACGCGAAAGAGGAGCGCCGGTTCCTCCCCTTGACGGAGCAGGAGTTTGCCGAGATGCAATCGGCAGACCCGGACGACAAAAAGGCTCCTCGGTGGAAACTGGGTGAAGCGGTCGATCACGGGTTTGGGTGTACGCCGGTGGTCTGGATGGTGAATCCTCCAGCGATCGATCGCGTGGACGGCGCGGCGACGTTCGAACCGATCGCGAACTTCTGCGTGGAGATCGACTACAGTCTCAGCCAAACCGGGAGAGGGTTGCGGTATTCTGCGGACCCAACGCTGGTTGTAAGTCGTGGAGATATGATGTCGCTCATGGGCGGCGAGTCGGAGGGGCCGATTGTGAAATCGGTTGCGCGCGCGCTTGAACTCGGCGAGGGCGGCTCGGCGAAGTTGTTAGAGATTACGGGGCAGGGGTTAGACTCTGCGCGTGAGTACGTGAAGATGCTTCGCGAGTGGGCGCTTGAAGTGGTCGGGGGAATGAAAGCCGATGCGGAGAACTCGCGCGGACCGCAGAGCGGCAGAGCCTTAGAAGTATTGTCGCAGCCGCTCATTTGGCTGGTCGAACGGATGCGGATTGCGTATGGCACGCGCGGGCTCTTGCCCGTACTGCGAATCATTCTCCGTGGAATCAAGTCCGGGTCGCTCGTTATTGCGGGCGTTGACGCTCCAGACCCCGATGCGTCGATGCGGCTGGTGTGGCCGTCATGGTGGACGCCTCGCGGGTCGGATTTAGCGCAGCAGGCAAATGCCTTGCAGACCTTTGCGGGCGGCTCGGTCAAGAACCCCGTGGCGTTACTCTCGCGCGATACGGTCGCGCGGTTAGCAGCGACGACGGTGGGGTTAGACGACCCCAATAGAGCCGTTCGAGAACTCGTCGATTCTGACGAAACAAAGCCGATTGATTCGGCACCACGACCGGTTGATACCGGGAAGGACTAATTCATGGCCGAGGAACTCAAACCTGATACCAAGATCGAACCCAAAGTGGATCCTCCCAAGGTTGAGGATAAACCGGTTGACAAGACCAAAGAGATCGAGACCCCCGAGGGCTGGAGGCAGCATGTTTCAGAGTTGCGCGACGAGAACAAACGTCGCCGGCTGAACGAAGAGGCGCTCGCGAAGAAGATTGCGGAACTCGAAAAGGCCGACGAAGCGCGGAAGCGCAAGGACCTGGAAGAGGAGAAGCGGTACCGCGAGATCGCCGAGGGGGAAGTCAAGAAACGCGAAGAGTCCGAAGCGAAATCGGCCGACGCGATCAAGAAGGCCGAACGACGCTACATCGTAGCGGAGCTGAAGGCTCAGGCGGTATCCCTGGGCATCATCGACCCGGACGACGTGAAGTCCATCGACATCAGCGATCTGCGCGTCGATGATGACGGCGTTGTAGTCGGGGGCAAGGACGCCATCGAATCGCTCAAGACGAAGAAGCCGCACTGGTTCAAGACCGAAAAGACCGAGCCGGAGAAACCCGTCGGACAGAAGGTCCCGGTTTCCGGCGGCGGAGCAAAGCCCGGTCCGAAAGACGCATTTTCCATGTCTCCCGAAGAGTTTTCGAAGGAGATGGCCCGCTTGACGGGTCCGTAAATCCCGTTTCTGGTTTGCCGAGTAGATACTCTGCGCCATACCATGTCCCGACAGTCTGCCAGACGCAGTGAGGGCTGAACAACAGCACACTCAAACTGTCAATAGAGGGCACACTTATGGCCTACGAAAACCTACCGGCTGCATTGCAGCCGATTCTCCAGGAGAACATGCTGGCGCGGTACTTCGAGGAGCAACTCGGCGCGCTGATGACCTACCGCAAATCGGCGAAACGGAATCCCGTGCCGATCAAAGACGGTGAAACCTACATCCGCTCGCGGGCGGGCCGGCTCGCGCCGCCGCTCGTGGCGCTCAACCCTGCGAACAACACGAACCTGGACAACGGGCTCACCGCAGGCGGCGTCGGGAGTGGGAACAACACCTACCCCTTCGAGCAATTCCTCGTGTCGATCTCGCAATACGCCGAGTCGATCGATCTCAACATCATCCAGAACTACGAAGCCATCGCGCCGGTGTTCATGCAGAACGCCAAGAACCTCATCGAGCAGGCCGCGCTCAACCTGGACTTGATCTGCGCCGCAGATTACCACCAGGCATACGAGTCCGGGCGCTCATACGTCACCGTCGCAACGTCGGCTTCGACCACGGCGCACCTCGACAACCTCAAGGGTTTCGACACGGCCTTCCAGCAGTTCACGATGGTGGACGGGTCGGTGTTCTCCGGCGGCACGCCGCAGAGCACGAGCGTCACCTACCCGGTCACCGCGACGGTTTACCCGGCGAGCGGTGCTGCGTCGTATCCCGTGACGGTCACGGGCGCAACCCCGGACGGCTCGAACGCCTCGACCATGATCGGTTTCACGAAGCGCCCCATCGGCGTTTCGGGCGACGTCACCTTCTCGGCCGCGCAGACGCTTGCGGTCGGCGATGTCATCGTGGCGTCGGACGCGCCTTCCGTGTTCCGTCCGAACAACAAACTCTCTCGCCTGGCGCTCACGCAGAGCGACACGGCGGCGATGCAGTTGTTTATCAACGCGAAGTTCGAGTTGGAGCGGAATAACATTCCGAAGCACGCGGACGGGACGTACCACTGCTTCATCGACCCGATCCTACATAGCCAACTCTTCGCGGACCCGCAGTTCGAAATCATGGCGCAGGGCGCGGTGGATTCGAAACTGTACAGCAACGCGATGGTGAGCAAACTGTACGGCCTGTCGTTCGTCCCGGTGACCAACAGCCCGAGCTATTCGTTCGTGAACGCGGCGAGCGCATCGCTCGTTGCGCGTCACGCGCTCATCGTCGGCGATCAGGCGCTTCTGGAATGCCCCTTCGAGGGAACGTCCAAAGCGATCGCAGCGATGGCGGACTACCAGACCGCGCACGTCGCCATCGCAAACGACATCGCGATGGTTACGCGGCCGGCGCTCGACCGCTTGCAGCAAATCATCGCGCAGTCGTGGTTCTGGATCGGCGGCCACGTTGCCCCGACCGATGTCACGATCACGCCGGTGGTCGTTCCGACCGCTTCGAACGCACGGTACAAACGCGCTGCGGTCATCGAAGTCGCTTCCGTCAACTAAGGAGGGGTTATGCCCGGTTCGGCCCTTTCC
>JAKAPO010000120.1 GCA_021807065.1 bacterium | reverse complement strand
CGAGACCAACGCGCGCTCCTCGCCGAGCAATGCGTTGAGCAGGGAACTCTTGCCGACGTTGGGACGTCCGACGATCGCAAGCGCGAGCTCGCTGGACGGCGCGGGCACCTCGGCGCGCGGCGGAAGCAGTTCGAGGATCCGGTCGAAGAGATCGCCGGTGCCCTCACCGTGAATCGCCGAGACGGTGACCGGGCGGCCGAAGCCGAGCGACGCGAACTCGGCGTCCGCCGAGGAGGCCGCGTCCGAAGATTCTGCTTTATTGGCGACGAGGACGACCGGCTTTCGCGTGTTACGCAGAACTCGAGCTGCGTCGTCGTCGAGCGGGTGGCGGCCCTCTCGAGCGTCGACGATGAAAAGGATCAGGTCCGCCTGTCGCGCGGCGGCTTCGGCTTGTCGTGCCGTAGCCGCGACGATCTCGTCGTTTGGACGCAGGCGCCCGGCGTCGGGATCGATGCCGGCGGTGTCCACGAGCGTAAAGGTGCGACCTCGCCATTCAGCCAGCGCGTAGAGGCGATCGCGCGTGACGCCCGCGCTCGCCTCGACGATTGCGAGGCGCCGCCCGATCAAGCGATTGAAGAGCGCGCTTTTCCCGACGTTCGGTCGGCCCACGATAGCCACGGTAGCCGGCGCAAACACGGAGGAACCTTTCGCCGGGGCGAAATGCCGCCCATGCCGCGCATCTACGTCGAGACCTTCGGCTGCCAGATGAACGAGGCCGATTCGCAGTACATCGTGGATCGCGCCGTCGATGCGGGATATGCGATCGCAGTACGTCCGGAAGACGCGAACGTCGTCGTGCTCAACACCTGCACGGTGCGCGACCACGCCGAGCGCCGCGCCTACGGCCGGATCCACCATTTCAAGTTGCTGAAGGAGCGCGATCCCGCGGTGCGTCTCGTCGTGACCGGGTGTCTTGCCGAGCAGGACCGCGATCGTATGCAGCACCTTGCGCCGCACGTCGACGCCGTGTTCGGCACCAAGGAACTCGCGCAGCTCGGCGACCGGCTCGCGGCGTGGCAGCCCGAGTATGACGACCTTGGCGCCTTCTCGGACGAGGCTTTGGCAAGCGAGAATTTCCTCGCCGCGCCACTCGGAGGGACGGCTGACGGCATTGCAGACGCCTTCTCGCATCTACGCGCCTTCGTCACCGTGCAGCGCGGCTGTTCCTATTACTGTACGTTTTGCATCGTGCCGCAGGTGCGAGGCCGCTTCGACCATCGGCCGCTTGAAGCGATTACCTATGAGGCGCGTTCGCATGTCGCCGCCGGCGCTCGCGAACTCATACTGGTCGGCCAGACGGTCAACGCCTGGCGCGACGCAAGCGGCAACGACTTCGGCGAACTAGTCCGGGTAGTAGCGGGCGACACCGCGTTGTCATCCCGAGCAAGTGCGCGCGAGCGCGCGCGCGACAGCGAGGGAAGCGCATCAAACCTCGTGCCCGAACGCCTGACCTTTATTAGCCCACACCCCAAGGATTTCACCGAAGAGATGATCGCGGGGTTTACGGAGATCGACGCACTCAATCCGCGCATCCACCTTCCGCTACAATCGGGCAGTGACGCGGTGCTGCGGCGAATGAATCGGAAGTATACACGCGCCGCCTTTGAAAAGCGCGTTGCATGGATCAGACGCTATCTCCCGGATTGGGCCATCACCGCCGACATCATCGTGGGCTTTCCAGGCGAGACGGAGGAGGACTTCCAGCAGACGCTCGATCTCGTGCGTTCTGGAACGTTCGCAAATGCCTTCACCTTCATCTATTCGCAGCGTCGCGGCACGCCGGCGGCGCGTTGGGAGCAAGTTGCTGCCGATGTTGCCGCGGATCGCTTTTGCCGTTTGGTCGACGCGCAAAACGAAGCCACGACTTCGTATCACCGACGCAAATTGGGGACCACGGTGCGTGCGCTCATCGTTGGTCCTTCGAAACGCGATCAGAGCAAGCTCGCCGCGAAGGCGCTGGATAACGTTACCGTGATCGCACCGAAGCCCGCCGATTACGACGAAGTACGCTATTCACGTGAACCTTGGCTAGACATCGCAATAGAAACCGCGCACGTGTGGGGTTGCACCGGGACAATTGTGCGGCGAGCGGAGCGCTATCGCGATATCGGAAACGTTGTCTCACAACCGGTTGTGGATCTCGTCGGTTTAGTGTCTTGAGGCGCTTCCCTCGACGTCGCTTCGGCGCTCGAGCGCCTAGCTCGCTCGGGATAACAAGATGCGATTCCCTCGACAGGCTCGGGATGACGAGAACACTTCCCTCGGCGAACTCAGGGTGAAAAGACGTGAGCGAGGCACGTAAGCTTTCTCCGCTGCTCGAGCAGTACTTTGGGATGAAGGCGAAGCATCCCGAGGCGATTCTGCTCTCGCGCGTCGGAGATTTTTACGAAGCGTACGGCGAGGATGCGGAGACGATCGCACGGGCGCTGCAGATCGCGCTAACGAGCAAGGAGGCGGGTGCGGGAAGACGCGTCGCGATGGCCGGCGTTCCGCATCACGCGCTGACGCAATACCTCGCAAAGCTCGTTCAGCAGCGATTCGTCGTCGCGCTCGCCGATCAGTTGGAGATTCCGCAGGCGAACAAGCTCGTGAGGCGCGACGTAACGCGCGTCGTCACGCCCGGCACGTTGCTCGAAGAACAGTTCCTCGACGGGAAGCAAAACAACTATCTCGCAGCCGTTGCCAACGCGGGCGATGCCTTTGGTCTCGCGTACGCCGACATTTCGACCGGTCTTTGCGCCGCAACAGCGTTCTCCGACGAGAGCGCGTACGACGAGTTGCTAGCGGAGATGGCACGCGTTGCACCTGCGGAAGTCGTTGCGGATCTGCCGCCGGACACGCGGGCGTTGCTCTCGACTGCCGCCGAAGCGATGGGAGCGCGCGTGGCTGCACCGGGGATCGGCTTGGTCGAACGACGCGAGCGGGGCGCAACCGAGGGATTCTCTGGTGAAGAGTCGATGGCAATGCATCGGGCATTCGACGCGCTTGCTGCATTCGTGCGGCGAACGGCGCTCGCCCACGAAGAGGTACCGTTCGAGGTCCACTACTATCGCGTCGGCGGCTTCGTCGTCCTCGATCCTCCGACACGCAAGAACCTGGAGCTGATCTCGGCACTGGGAGAGAACCAACGGGCGACGCTGCTCGCAACGCTCGACTGCTGCGAGACGTCGATGGGATCGCGCATGTTGGCGCGCTGGATACTCGCACCGCTGCTGGACGCGAACGCCATCGAGCGGCGCCAAGAGGCGATAGCAACGCTCCTGAGGGAACACTCGTGCCGCGACGCGCTTCGAGACCTGCTGCGAAAATGCTTCGATATCGAGCGCATCGCGCAGCGTTTGCGATTCCGGCGCGCGACGCCGCGCGATCTCGCCTCGCTGCGGCGCACGCTCGAAACCTTCGCTCCGTTGCAGGCGACGATCCCGACGGGACTCGCCGCGTACGCCCAAGAACTTGCCGGTTTCGACGAGATGCTCGCGGACTTGCGTGCTACCCTCGTTGACGAGCCGCCCATGCAGACGACGGCGGGCGGCATCATCCGACCCGAGGCAAACACGGAGCTAGCCGAGTGTATCAGTCTTCGCACCGGCACCCGGGCCCGGCTCTCAGAGCTCGAAGAGCGCGAGCGCGAACGAACCGGCATCAAATCGCTAAAAGTGAAGTATGCGAGTGCGTTCGGCTATACGATCGAGATCAGCCGCGCGTACAACGGGAACGTCCCGGCCGACTACGTTCGCAAGCAGACGCTCACGACCGGCGAGCGCTACGTCACGCCGGAGCTCAAGGAGCTGGAACTTGCGATCGCGACCGCGCAGACGCGTCAGGAGCGGCTCGAACAGCAGCTTTACGAACAACTCTGCGAGCGCACTGCCGCGCGTTGCGACGCATTGCGCCGAGCGGCACGCGTGGTTGCCGAGTTGGACGTGCTCGGGGCTCTCGCGCAGTGCGCGGCGGAGCGCGGTTACGTGCGCCCGCGATTTACACAGGAGAGCGCGATCGCGATCGAGGACGGGCGCCATCCGGTGATGGAGAGAATCCTCGCTACGAACTTCGTTCCCAACGATCTGCGCCTACGCTCGGGCGACCACCGCTTCATTCTCCTCACCGGGCCGAACATGGGTGGCAAGTCGACGTTCCTGCGCCAGGCCGGGTTATTGGTTGTGATGGCGCAGATGGGTTCGTTCGTACCGGCGAAGTCGATGGAGCTGGGCCTCGTCGATAGGATCTTCACCCGTATCGGTGCAGGCGACGATCTCGCCGCAGGCCACTCTACCTTTTACATGGAGATGACCGAGGCTGCGGCGATCCTGCGCCGCTGCACGCGGCGGTCGCTGCTGCTGATCGACGAAATCGGCCGCGGAACCGGGACCATCGACGGGCTCGCGATCGCTCAGGCCATCTGCGAATACCTACTCGGATTCGAGGAGAGCGCCCCGATGGCGCTCTTTGCGACGCATTTCCACGAACTCTGCGCGCTGGCCGAGCATTGGCCGTTGGTTGCGAACTATCACGTCACCGCGGTCGAGAATACCGCGCGAGACGGGGCGCCGGTCTTCTCGCATCGCGTTCAGCCCGGCAGCTCTTCGCGCTCGTTTGGGATCGAAGTGGCGAACATGGCGGGTCTGCCGCAGTCGGTCATCGAGCGCGCGCGTGAGGTCGCGCAGGCGCTTTCGGGCAACGCCGACGTCGAAGTTCAGGTTCCGCTGCGCAAGAAGCTGCGTAAAGAGACCGCGCCCGAAGTGCAACTCTCGTTTCTCCGCGATGGCTGAAATTCACGTGCTCGACCGGGTGACGATCGGCCAGATCGCCGCTGGCGAAGTCGTCGAACGTCCTGCGTCGGTGGTAAAAGAACTGGTCGAGAACGCCGTCGACGCCGGTGCTACGCGAATCGCGGTGAGCGTCGAGCGCGGCGGCGCCGAGCTGATCGAAGTCGTGGATGACGGCGTGGGGATACCGGCGGAGCAGTTGACGCTTGCGGTGCGGCGTCATGCGACCAGCAAGATTTCTGTGGCCGAAGATTTGGGATCGATCGCGACTTTGGGATTTCGCGGCGAGGGTTTGGCGTCGATCGCAGCGGTTTCAGAGTTGGAGATCACGTCGCGCGTGCCGGATCGAGAGATCGGCGCTCGCGTCACCGCGCACGCCGAACGCTGCGCACCACCCGAACCGGTGGCAGCGCCGGTCGGCACGTGCGTGCGCGCGAGCGCGATCTTTGCCGAACTGCCTGTCCGGCGCGAGTATTTGCGTGCCGCGAGCAGCGAGTTCGGTCGCATCTCGGCGTTTCTCTCCACTTTTGCGCTCGCCTATCCTCGCATCACCTTCGCGCTGCGCCATGACGGTCGAGATGTGTGGGTGATGCCTGCCACCGGCGACCGGCAGGAACGGCTGGCGATGGTTTTCGGGCGCGAAGCCGCGAGCGCACTGATTCCGCTTGGGGATGCCGACACGAGCATCGGCGGCGAGCTTGCCGGTTTCATCAGCACACCCGGCCACGATCGCCCCGACAGGCGCATGCAGGTACTCTTCGTCAACGGCAGATTGCTGCGCACTACGCTGTTGGCCGGTGCATGGAGCGGCGGCTATAGTACGTACGTGATGGTCGGGCGCCATCCCTACGGCGTGCTCTTTCTCGATCTTCCCCCCGAGAGCATCGACGCGAACGTACACCCAACCAAGAGCGATATACGCTTACGCTATCCGGCACAAGTTGCGGACGGCGTGCGCCGGAGCATTTCGGCAACGCTGCGCGCGCACGCGGCTGGCCGCCTTCAGGAGAGTATCTCGCCCAAAGGCGCGCCGCCGCCGGAGCCTCGAGCCGGAACTGCGGTCTCGTTTTTCGACGCCGCCGCAGTTGCGCGTGCGCAAGAGACTGCGCCGCAGATGCGCGTGCTCGGGCAGATCTCCCGGGCCTACGTCCTCGCGAGCGACGGCGAGGCGCTGCTTCTCATCGACCAGCATGCAGCGCACGAGCGCATCGCTTACGAGGCGATCGCTCAGCGCGCGGGCGGCAGCGAGTCTGGGGAACCGCTGCTCCTGCCGGTCGTTGTGGAGTTGGACGCCGCACAGAGCGAGTTGCTCGAGCGGGTGCGCGAGACTCTGCGCGAAGCGGGTCTCGAGATCGAACCGTTCGGCGAGTGCGCCTACCGCATCGTGGCGACGCCCCTCAGTACTCGGACGAGATCCTTCGATCTTCGAGCGTTCCTCGACGACCTCAGCGAAGACGGCAAGCAGTTGCGTGGACGCGAGCGGATTTGGGCCTCCCTCGCGTGCCATTCGGTTACCATTGCAGGCGAGAGGCTCGAGCTCGATGAGATGACTTCTCTCGTCGAGCGGTTGCAGCGATGTGAGAATCCGATGCACTGCCCGCACGGCCGTCCAACGATGATCCGCCTCGGGTCAGACGACCTCGCCAAGATGTTTAAACGTTAGCGTCAACACTCGCATGATACTTCTCCTTGGCGGACCGACTGCGTCGGGAAAGACCGAGGCGGCGATCGCGCTGGCGAGAGGATTCGATGCGGAGATCGTCGGCGCAGATTCGCGGCAAGTCTATCGCGGTATGCCGATCGGTACCGCGATGCCGTCTGCAGAGCAGCTCGCCGCAGTGCCGCATCATCTTTTCGCATTCCTCGATCCTCGGGAGCGATACTCTGCCGCACGCTACGCGATCGATGCGATGCAGGCGATAGAAGATATCGAAGCCCGAGGGAAGCGCGTGATCGTTGCGGGCGGAACCGGGTTCTACTTACGCGCCCTTGCCGGAGCGGTGGAGCTTGCGCCGCAATACGATCCGGTTTTGCGGGAACGGCTCGCTCGCGAAGTACGTACGCATCCGCCGGAAGCGCTGCACGGATGGCTTGCCGCGCGCGATCCGGCAAGGGCTGCGGCCATTCGCCCGAGCGACGCGTATCGCGTCGTTCGCGGATTGGAGGTCACGCTTGCCGGGAAGATTGCGGAGGACCGTGGAGATGGCGTACCGACGCTGCCGTCGCGAGGTATCGCTTTTGCCTATGCGGTGCTCGACGCGTCACCGGAGGAGGTCGACGCGCGCATCGAGCGTCGCGTCGACGGGATGCTGGCATCCGGCTTCGTCGAGGAAGCCGAGCGGATCGGTGAAGAGGTGGCTGCTGCGAGTGCCGTTGGTTACCCCTTTGCCCTGGCATATCTCCGAGGATGGAGCACGCCGTCCGAACTGCGCGCGTCGCTCGTCCGAGCGACGCGGCAGTACGCGCGGCGTCAGCGGACGTGGTTCCGCGGCGAGCGCGCGGAGCACGT
>JAKAPO010000119.1 GCA_021807065.1 bacterium | reverse complement strand
TCCAAGCGGCGCCGCGGTCCCAGCCGCGTCGACGAGGCGTAAGGCGCCCCACCAGGACGGATGCCAAAACGCTCGTCGAACGCATTCTTTCCGACGTCGAAGCCTCCCCCGATCGCGCGGCGAAGCCTGGTGGCGAAGCCATCGATGCGCTCTTACGCGAGCGCAACGTCAGGGTCGTAGATTTTCCAGCGTGGCAGCGCATCGCAACGGCCGAAGAGGCTCGCGGCGAAAGCGGCAAGCCGCGCGAAAAATTCGTAGGGATCGCCGAGATGCTCGACGCCGCCTTCGCCGTTCGGTAAGAGTGGCCTCGCTCGTTGCGTTCGGCCGGCGATGGAACGGCTGGGGCGACGCAAGCGTCTGCATCGACCTCCCGGAGGACGCGCTTGCGTATCTGCGCGAGCGGCTCGGCGAGAGCACACCACCGCACGACGCGCCAATCGATGACGTTATCGCGGCAGTAGCGCCTTCGCGGCTGCCGCCGGCAGCCGCAATCGATACCACGCCGCTGACGCGTCTGCAGCACGCGCGGGGTCAAAGTCTGCCGGACTGGCTCGCGTTGCGCTTCGGCCGCATCGAGCGCGTGCCGGACGGCGTCGCGTTCCCCGAATCGTCCGATGAGGTCGCTTCACTGCTGGAATGGGCGAAGTGCAATGGCGCGCGGGTAATCCCGTATGGCGGGGGGACGAGCGTCGTCGGTCACATCAATCCACCCCCAGACGTCGCCGAACCCATCCTGACGATCTCTCTCTCCCGCATGCGACGGCTGCTCGATCTCGACGAAGAGAGCGGCCTCGCGACCTTCGAAGCGGGCGCAACCGGCCCCGACTTGGAGGCACAGCTGCACGTGCGTGGTTATACGCTCAGACACTTCCCGCAATCATTCGAGTACTCGACGCTCGGCGGCTGGATCGCTACACGTTCTTCGGGTCAAGAGTCGCTCGGATACGGCGCCATCGACGATATGCTCGCTGGCGCACGAGTCGAGACACCTCGCGGCACGCTGCGCATCCCCACCGTCCCAGCCTCAGCCGCCGGCATCGATCTGCGCGAGCTCATCCTGGGAAGCGAAGGACGCGTCGGCATCGTCACCGAGGCCACCGTTCGCGTGCGCGCCCTTCCCGAGCGCGAAGCGTTCGTCGCATGGTTCCTCCCATCGTGGGAGCCGGCCGAAGCCACGGTTCGTGCCCTCGTCGATTCGGCCGGCGCGTTCACGATGATACGGCTGGCAAACGCGCAGGAGACCTCCACGGCGCTGCGGTTTGCCGGAGGCGGCCGGGCACGTGCGTTACTCGATGCGTATTTGCGGTTTCGCGGAGTGCGGGAGGAGCGCTGTCTCTTGCTCGTCGGTACGAGCGGGTCCGCAAGCGATGTACACGAGGCAATCGCGGTCGCTCGCGCGATCGCAGGCCGGAACCGCGGTGTCTACGCCGGCGCGCCTATCGGGGAGCGCTGGCGCGATCAGCGATTTCGCAGCGTCTATCTGCGCAATACACTGTGGGAACGCGGATACGCGGTCGATACCGCGGAGACGTCGGTCGACTGGCCTCGCGTTCGTACGACGATGTATGCAATGGAGAACGCCGCACGCGCTTGTAACGAAGAACCCATTCACGCATACAGCCATCTCTCGCACGTCTACCGGCAGGGTTCGAGCGTCTACTCGACGTTCGTCTTTCGCATTGCACCGACATTCGAAGCGAATCTGAGGCGATGGGAAGCGCTCAAACGCGCGATCAGTGAAGCGGTCGTCGCCAACGGCGGCACGATCAGCCACCAGCATGGCGTGGGTATCGATCATAAGGCGTATCTCGCCGCCGAGAAGGGCGCGCTCGGTCTCGATGCGATGCGTGCAGTCTTTCGCGAGTTCGATCCAGACGGCATCATGAATCCGGGAAAGCTCGTGTAGCTATTGCGATGCTCGAACGCGAGACTGCGTGGCAACGGCTGCGCGAGACCTGGGACATCTTGGTCGTCGGCGGTGGCATTACCGGAGCAGCTCTTCTCTTCGAAGCCGCGCGGCGCGGACTGCGTGCAGCGCTCGTCGAACGCGCCGACTTCGCGGCTGGCGCGTCGAGCCGTTCGTCGAAGCTCGTACATGGTGGTCTGCGCTATCTTGCAGAAGGGCAGATCGGCCTGACGCGCGAGTCGGTCGCGGAACGCGAGCGATTGTTGCGCGAGGCGCCCGGCCTGGTGAATCCTCTCCCGTTCCTCATGCCACACTATTCCGGCGGGAGACCGTCTCCGTTGAGCCTCGAGCTCGGCTTGACGCTCTACGACCTCTTCGCCGGGCACAGGCGTCATCGAAGCGTCGATGCGCGGGAAGCGCTGCGCATTGCGCCGCCGATAGCATCGAAACGCTTGCGCAACGCTCACGCATACGTCGATGCCACGACCGACGATGCTCGTCTCGTGCTTCGGCTCTTGCAAGAGGCGCGAGCGCTCGGAGCCGTCGCTCTCAACTATGCTGCGGCGAGCACGCTGCTGCAGGACGGCGGTGGCATCACCGGAGCGCGCATCGTCGATACGGCCGGAAATCGCGCGGTCGACGCCATGGCACGCGTCGTCGTCAATGCGTGCGGCGCTGGTTCGGACGCGTTACGTCTTCAACTCGCGCGGCAGCCGAAGTTGCGGCCGTTGCGCGGCAGCCATCTGCTGCTTCCCGGATGGCGGCTGCCGCTTGCAGTTTCGGTTGCATTCCTGCACCCGCGCGATGCGCGCCCGGTCTTTGCCTTTCCATGGCTTGGCGCCACGCTCGTCGGCACGACGGACCTCGATCGAGACGACGATCCTTCGCACGAGCCTAGTATCAGTCGCGAGGAAGCAACGTATCTGCTCGAAGCCGTCGAGTACCAGTTTCCACGAGCCACGGTCCCGCCGGCGGACGTCATCAGCACCTATGCCGGAACACGCCCGGTAGTCGCCGGCGGAGCTGCGGATCCGTCACGCGAGAGACGCGATACGCTCATTCTTGCAGAGCGCGGTTTGGTCACCGTAACCGGCGGGAAGCTCACGACGTTTCGTCCGATGGCACTTGCAACGCTCGCCGCGCTGCAGCCGCTGCTCGGGCAGCGCATCGATCTCACGTCGCGTCCGGTCTTCACGCGAGCGGAACCGCCCGTTGCCGCCGGTCTGAGCGGCGACCAGCGGCGGCGGCTGAGCGGATACTACGGCGATCGCGCACAACAGTTGGTCGATACTACTCCTCAAGACGAGCGCGAGCGAATCGGCGGCACCGATACACTTTGGGCGGAGATGCGCTGGGTGGCGCGCAATGAGGGCGTGGTGCATCTGGACGATCTGCTCTTGCGGCGAACTCGTTTGGGGCTGCTGACGCGCGACGGCGGGACGCGTTGGTTCGATCGCATTCGCCGTATCTGCCGCGACGAGCTTTCTTGGGATGACGCGCGATTCGAATCGGAGGCGGCCGCGTACCGCGAACACCTCGCAACGCATCACGGCATGCCGGTATGACGCGCGATCTGCTGCTCGCAATCGATAACGGCACGCAAAGCGTGCGTGCTCTCCTCTTCGATGTACGGGGATCGTTGGTTGCAAAGGCTCGCGCGGCACTCGATGAGTACGCCGTTCCACGGACGGGTTGGCATGAACATGACGCCGAGGGGTTTTGGCGCGCCGTCTGCGGCGTGTGCAGGCGGCTCTTGCAGGAGAACGCAACGCTGCGCGAGCGTATCGCCGGGGTTGCGGTTACAACGCAGCGAGGGACCGCGATCGCCCTCGATCGCAACGGGAAGCCGCTGCGTCCCGCAATCACCTGGCTCGATCAGCGCAGGAGCGCTGAAGTGCCCGCGCTGCCACTGCACTGGCGCGTCGCATTTCGCCTTGTCCGCGTCAGCGAGACCGTTGCGCATCTGCAACGGGAGGCGGAGGCAAACTGGATCGCCTCCAACGAACCGCGTCTCTGGGCCGCGACCGACAAGTTTCTGCTGCTCTCCGGCTACCTGATCTATCGCTTCTGCGGGCGATTCGTCGATTCGACCGGTGCACAGGTCGGCTACGTTCCGTTCGATTTCAAGCACCTGACGTGGGCGCGCCCCGGCGATTGGAAATGGAGCGCCATCCGCGTCGAACGATCGATGCTGCCGGAGCTCGTCGCACCCGGAACGGTCATTGCTGACATTTCCGAAGACGCGGCGGAGGCGACCGGCATTCCGCGCCGCACACCGCTCGTCGCCGCGGCGGCTGACAAAGCGTGCGAGGTGCTCGGCGCCGGATGCCTCGAGCCGAACATCGCGGTGCTCAGTTACGGGACGACCGCAACCATCAACACGACCTCGCGGCGCTACTTCGAGCCCATGCCGCTCCTTCCGTCGTATCCGGCGGCGATCCCGCGAGCCTACAACACCGAGGTCCAGATCCCGAGCGGTTACTGGATGGTGACGTGGTTCAAGGAGCAGTTCGGCGTTCGGGACGATACGCTCGAGGATCTCGCCAACGCCGTTGCGCCGGGCGCGATGGGCTTGATCGTGCAACCATATTGGTGGCCGCGCATCACGATGCCCGAGGCAAAGGGTGCGATGGTGGGATTTGGCGGCGAACACACGCGCGCGCACGTCTATCGTGCGATTCTCGAGGGCGTTGCGTTCGCGTTGCGGGAAGGGAAAGAGCGCATCGAACGCCGGGGGCACGTGCCGGTCACAGCGTTGCGCGTCGCAGGAGGCGGCTCGCAAAGCGACGCGGCGATGCAGCTCACCGCCGACGTCTTCGGTTTGCCGGCAGAACGCCCGCACATCTATGAAACGTCGGGACTCGGTGCGGCGATCGACGCGGCAGTCGGGCTCGGTCTGCATCCGGACTTCCCCAGCGCCGTACGGGCGATGACGCGCACGGCACGCGTCTTCGAGCCGCAATCAACGGCGCGCACGCTCTACGATACACTCTATCGACGGGTCTACCGCAAATTGTACGGTCGCCTGCAGCCGCTCTACGAAGCGATCCGCGACATCACCGAATCGGCGGTGAACCATTCATGACGCGCCGGTTACGCGGCTGAGGCGCTTCGGAAGGTGGCGCAGGAACGCGACATGCGCGCGCGATCCGGCCTGCTTTGCCCATTGCCGGATGTGCGTTAGCTGGCATGAGAAGGCCGGCCTCCAAGAAGACTTCTAACGAAGCAACCGTGACGCACTCGAGGCGCAATGAAAGGAGACCGACCCGTGAACAAGCATAGCAAAGTCCAGACGCAAAGCAACCCCCGGAAGGCGCCTCGTGCGAAGGCGAACCCATTTGCGATCGGGATCGACCTGGGCGACCGGTACAGCGAAATCTGCGTGCTCGATGAGGAGGGCGCGAGGCCGCCAGCCAGACCCGCCTGCGCACGACCCAGGCGGCATTGCAGGAGTACTGTGGCTCCCGTGTGCCGACGCGCGTCGCTCTGGAGACGGGAACGCACTCTCGTGGTGATCCAGGTGCCGACCACGATGCCGATCAGCCAGTCGAGTCGGCGCTCGATGCTGTTGAGGCGACCTCCGACCTGTTCGAATGCTCCCTCGAGATGCGCCATTCTGGTTTCCATGGGTTGAATGCTCATAGCTCCTCCCTGTCGTTACACCTCTCCGTCACGCGAACGGGCCATGGCAGCAAGGCTCAAGGGAGGGCAGAGGCAGCGTCCGGCGCCATGTTTGCGTGGCGGTCCCCCGACTTCGCGCCCTCCGGGAATTACCGCGATGCGGAGCCGGTGAGCGCCATGCGGACGATCTCGCTTGCCATCGCCGGATTGACGTTCGTTCGCGCGAGGTGCTGCGCGTCATCCAGCCGTGAGAGGATCGCACTCATGCGTTTGGGCGAAAGCGGAGGCAGCGCGTTCAGTTCACGAGCGTAGTCGCCGTAGAGCGGCGGCGCCTGCGCGACGCGCATCGCCAGCCAATCGCGCACGAGGCCCTTGAGCGTTTCGAGACCCGCGCTGAGCGTCTCACGCGTTGCCCACTCTTCCTCCGGCGTCTTGCCGGCGACGACCTCGAAGAACCAGCGCGCCGCTTGCGCTCGCACCGATAGTTCTTCGCCTTCGAGCGCGGCAATTGCGCGCGCCGCGCTCCCCTGTCCGAGTTGCGATCCGCTCTCCGTTTGCTTCGCATCGTAGCCCTTGCGTCGCAGAATCTCGGCGATCTCTCCGCATGTCAGTAGCGGAAACCGCACCTCGATCGCACGCGACCGGATCGTCGGCAAGAGCCGCGACGGCGCGGAAGTGGTGATTAACAGCAGAACACCGGCGGGGGGCTCCTCGAAGAACTTCAGCAGCGCGTTGGCGGCGTGATGCGTCGCGAAATCCAGATCGCCGAGTAGTAGGATCCGCATGCCGCCGCTGTACGATGCAAGCGAGAGCTGTCGAACGAGATCGCGCGCGGTCAGGTCTTCCGCGCCGAATCCCGCCGCCGCGTCGCTCTCGCCGATCTTGAGGGTACCCTCGTGTTCGATAAAATCCGGATGACGCGCTCCGGTAGCGAAGAGTGTGCACGACACGCAGACGCCGTCGTATCCGAGAACACCGTCTTTCGGTGCCGCGCAGAGCAGCGACTGTGCGAGGCGCCGCGCGAAAGTTTTCTTTCCAACACCCTCTGTTCCGCTGAAAACGTAGGCATGCGTGAGAGTGCGCGGGGTCAGGCGTTCGAAGTAGGCGCGAGGGCCGCGCGCACCGACGACGTCGAATTGAAGCGCGCCGTTCACGCGGGTGCTTCGATGCGCGCGCGAACGATATCCCAAGCGCGGTCGATCAGTTCCTCGGGCGGCAGCGTGCCGTCGAGCACGTGCCAGCGACCGCCGGATTTCGCCATCTCGAGATACCCTTGCCGCGCGCGTTGTGAGAACTGCTCGCCGGCACGATCGATGCGGTTGAGATTGCCTCGTTCGCCGATGCGCGCTTGCGAAATGTCTGCCGGAATGTCTAAGAGCAACGTAATATCGGGTTCGAGCCCGCCGGTAGCCGTCAGGCACAGCAACCGCAGCATTCGCACGTCTAATCCCCGGCCATATCCTTGATATGCGATCGTTGAATCGTCGTAACGATCGCAGAGCACGATACGTCCTGCCGAGAGCGCCGGGCGTATGACGCGTATCACCAACTCGGCGCGCGACGCGTTCATCAACAGCGCCTCGGTCATCGGCGTCATCTCGCTCTTCCCAAAATGGCGATCGAGCAAGATCTCGCGCACCGCGTCGCCAACCGGCGTTCCCCCAGGTTCGTACGTTACGACTGGATCCGCACCGCTGTCGCGAAGCCGCTGCGCCAACGGAGCGAGGAGCGTGCTCTTCCCGCTACCTTCGATGCCTTCTAGGGTGACGAACATGCTATTCGCCGTTCTTGAAAATGCGCACCCGCCGGTTTGGCTCAAGACCGGTGCTACGCGATTGCAGACGATACCGCTCC
>JAKAPO010000118.1 GCA_021807065.1 bacterium | reverse complement strand
GTAGAGCGTGATCTCGAAGTTGCCGGTAATGGCGCCTTCGGCAACCGCGGCCGCACACGCTCTCGTCTGACCCGCGCTCTCCTGGGGCAACGAGAACGCAATGGTATCGACGCCCTTTCGCCCCAGGACGCGCACCGCGGTGGCTGCGTAGCGAGCAAGCAAAAATGGCTCGAATTCGGCGCGCTCTCCAAGTCCCACCGCCAGAAGCCGGCGGAATAGCCGGTCCTTCGCGTGGATGAGCGTCGCCTCGCAGAACTTGCCCTTGGCTTCACCGGTCGCGATCGCGTCAGCAAGCGCGCCGTTCACGGCGGCGTCGGCGTCGGCTGCTGCGCCTTCCAGATGCGCGTCGGAGAAGATGGGAACGACGAGCGCACCGACGCGCGCGTCCTTCGGCGCATCACCGGCGATGCGAAGTTGCATGGTCTTCCTTTCTAAAGGTGAAGAGAAGGCGAATTATGGGAACCTTTTCAACGTGAGCGACGCCTATGCCCGCGCGGGCGTGGACATCGCGGCCGGTCAGGCGGCCGTCGCACGCTACAAGGCGTTGCTCGCAGAGTGGCGACATTCGTCGCAGCTCGATGCAATCGGCGGTTTCGGCGGGCTCTTTCGCCTCCCAGGCGACGAGCGGCGAGCGCTCGTGGCGTCGACCGACGGCGTTGGGACGAAGATCCTCATCGCCGCAGCGATGCATCGCTACGACGGTATCGGCGCGGACCTCGTCAATCACTGCGTCAACGACATCCTGGTGCACAACGCAACGCCGTTGTTCTTCCTCGATTATCTTGCGGTCGGGAGACTCGATCCCGATATTACGGCGGCGATCGTCGGTGGTTGCGCGCGCGCGTGCCGAGCGCACAACTGCGCGCTGCTTGGTGGCGAGACTGCGGAGATGCCGGGTCTTTACGCTCCGGGGCACTTCGATCTTGCCGGGACGATCGTCGGCATCGTCGACGTTGCTGATTTACCCGATATTGCCAGCGTGATGGCCGGCGATGCGATCCTCGCGTTTCCGGCAATCGGTCTGCATACCAACGGTTACTCGCTGGCGCGCTCCCTGATTCCGCAGGAGGATTGGGAAAAGCCGTTTGGCTACGGCGGCACGTATTCGGATGCGTTGCTTACGGAGCATCCGTCGTATTACGAAGCGGTGCGTGCCGTTCGCAAGGTCGCGACGGTGAAAGCGATGGCGCACGTTACCGGCGGCGGGTTGTTGGAGAACGTACCGCGCACGTTGCCGCCGAATGCGAAGGCCGTCTTCGAGCAAGCGCGTTGGGAAATCCCCGCGATACAACGCGATTTGGTTCGGCGTGGAAATCTAACGCACGAGGAGCGCTATCGCACGCTTAACATGGGCATCGGCTACACGGCGGTCGTTCCTTTGGACGATGCATTGAAAGCCGTCGCGGCGGTGCCGCGTGCGGCGATCGTCGGCTGGATCGAGACGCGGCAAGAGGGAGAACCCGCGGTCATCGTGCATCCCGCGCGCGAGGCTTGATGGATCCAAGCGCGCGAAGTCTACAAAACCTTGCGGTCGATTTAAGTGAAGGATTCGGCGAATCAGAGCGCAGCAATGCGATCGCGCGGCTGGAGAGCCACGGCCTCAGCGTCGAAGAACGCGATGGCGCGGACGATCGAACCCTTGCGTGGATCGACCTCACGTTCGGGGGCGCATGGAGCGGCGAGGCGTTCAAAGGCGCGAACGTCATCGTCCGGCGGGACGGCGCACCGGTCGGATTTTCGACCTACGATCCCCGCGGATTACACTACCGCTGGCTGCGCAAGATGGGCTCGCAGCCGGGCGTCGGAATTTTCGGACCCTTTGGAGTTGCGCCCCAGGAGCGCGGTAACGGTCTTGGTCCGGCGCTGCTTAGGCTTGCGCTCTGTGGCCTACGGCGCCGTTCGTATGCGACGGCGCTGATTCCGGCGGTCGGCGAGGCGAAGCTCGTCGCCTATTACATGCAACATTCGGGTGCACGGGTCGCCGAACAATTCGACCGCGCGGCGTGGCGGCAAGAGAGAATTCGTGCGGTCGTTATGGCGTCGGGTGCCGGGACAACATTTGCTGCGCTCGCCAAACGCGTGACGGAGGGATGGATGCCGCTCGACATCGCAGCGGTTGTAACGAATCGCGCGAGCGCCGGCGTGATCTCCGTTGCGAAAGACGCCGGCGTGGCATGCGCTGCGCTGCCATGGGATCGCAATGGCGAGTCGCGCGAGCAGTACGATGCGCGATTGCTTGCGGCGATTTCGCGATTGGAGCCGAGGCTCGTCTTACTATTGGGATGGATGCACGTGCTCGATGCTGCTTTCGTGCAGAGTTTTCCGGAGATCCTCAATCTGCATCCGGCCTTCCTGCCGCTCGATCCGGTGCGCAATGACGTCGGCATGCCCGACGGCAGCGTCATCCCAGTGTTTCGCGGCAAACATGCGGTGCGCGACGCAGTTGCGGCCGGCGTGGGCTGGACCGGTGCGACCGTGCATCACGTCACGGCGGATGCAGATCGAGGACCGGTGGTGATGCGCGTACCGCTGCAACTCGAGCCAAGCGAGGACGCAACGCACGCCTACGAGCGGCTTCGCCCCATCGAACGCGCGCTCGTGCAGCGTGCCGTCGTCGTGTGGATCTACGAGCACTAACGGCGGAAGGTTAGCAATCCGGCGAGCGAAAAAGAAGAGACGATCCAAACGCATTGACGTGGGCACATCCGGACGACCCGCAATATCGCGTTTGCATCTTGGGACTCACGCAGACGGCTCCTCAGGAGTACGTCGTCGAAGCGAATCCGCCCGGAGGACAGGACGAGTACCGCTACTATAATGCGCAGACGTTTCTGCTCGATGACGACGGCGTCATTTTCATCCAACCCAATCTTTGACTTAGTATAGCTGCGACTGCACCAGGTTCGGCGAGGAAAGCGTCGTGACCGTGGTCGCTGCGTAGTTCGGAATAGGTTGTGTTCACGCCAAGCGAAGCGAAACGCTTCGCTGCCGCGCGTATGTCTTGCGGACGGAAGAGCCAGTCGGAGGAGATGCCGATGAAGTGCAGGCGCGGTCCGAGTGGCACGGGTGAGTCGCGTACGTCGAAGTCATCCATCGCGTGGGTGAGCACCGAGTACGTCTTTGGGTTCATGCGCTTCTCGAAGATGTCGGCCTGATATTCGAGGTAACCCTCGACGTCGAAGCGGTTCTTGCCGTAGCGATCGCGTTTACGGTCGTGGCGCGCATTGAAGAGCTCTTCCGACTTGTAGGTGAGCATTGCAATCTTGCGCGCCAGGCGAAGGCCTCGTTGCGGATCGATATCGATCGCTTCACGTTGCAAGGCATTGAGAGCGATGCCCATGGCGCTATGGTGGTCGTGCGCTCCGATGACGACGACGTTCTCTATTTGGCTTGGGAAATCGATGGCCCACTGCAGTGCTTGCATGCCGCCGAGTGAGCCGCCGATGACGACGTCGAGTCTTTCGACGCCGAGGTGCCTGAGGGCTCGCCGCTGCGCGCGCACAATGTCTCGCACGCTCACGCGTCTACCGTCCGGCACCGGTGAAGATCCGTAGCAGCCACCGAGGACGTTGATGCCGATGACGCGCGAACGCTGCGGATCGAAAAGTTTGTCCTCGCCGATTATTCCGGGCCACCACTCTGCAACACGGCTCGAGCCAGTGAGGGCGTGCGCGACAAACACGGTTGGCTCACGTGAACCGTAAAAGGTGACGTGCTGCTGAACGTCGTGCAATAGCGTGCCGTCATCGAGGGTGAAGTCGCCGGTGCCGACGGTGACTTCCTGGGTCACGTCAACGCCTGTTCGAGGTCGGCGATGATGTCGCGACGATCTTCGATGCCGATTGAGAGGCGAATCGTCGATTCGTCGATACCGCTGTGCAGGCGTTCGTGCGGCTGCAGCTGCTGGTGTGTCGTCGTTGCCGGATGGATGACGAGCGACTTGGCATCACCTACGTTGGCGAGCAGCGAGAAGAGTTTCAGACGATCGATGATCGCCTTCGCCGCTTGCCCTCCGCCATCGACGCGGAACGTAAGGATCGCGCCGAAACCCCCGCGCAAATACTTGTTGGCGCGTTCGTATGCGGGATGGTTCGGCAAGCCGGGATAGGAGACGCCGCGAACGCGCGGGTGTTTGCTCAGGAACTCTGCTACCGCAAGAGCGTTGGCGCTGTGGCGCTCGACGCGAATGCCCAGCGTCTCGAGGCCCTGAAGAAGAAGCCAGGCATTGAACGGCGAGAGTGCGGCGCCGACGTCGCGTAGTAGCTGCACGCGCGCTTTGAGGATGTAAGCGATATTGCCGAAGGCCGGCGCGTATTGCAACCCGCGATATGAAGGATCGGGCTCGACGAACTCGGCGAAGCGTGGATTGCTCGCCCAGTCGAAGCTGCCGCCGTCGACGATGACGCCGCCGATCGCGGTACCGTGGCCGCCGATGAACTTCGTTGCGGAGTGCACGACGACGTCGGCGCCCCAGTCGAAGGGTTTGAGCAGATACGGCGTCGCCAGCGTGTTGTCTACGATCAGCGGCAAGCCGTGTGCGTGCGCGATAGACGCGACGCGCTCGAGATCGAGGACGTCGATCTTCGGATTACCGATCGTCTCCGCGAAGAGCGCCTTCGTGTTTGACTCGATTGCCGTTTCGATCGCGGCGAAATCGTTGAAGTCGACGAGATCGACTTCGACGCCAAAGCGAGGCAGTGTATGGGCGAAGGCGTTGTAGGTTCCGCCGTAGAGTGAGTTGCTGCTGACGATGCGATCGCCGGCAC
This sequence comes from bacterium, assembly GCA_021807065.1. Lineage (GTDB taxonomy): Bacteria > Vulcanimicrobiota > Vulcanimicrobiia > Vulcanimicrobiales > Vulcanimicrobiaceae > Tyrphobacter. The sequence goes on along the minus strand of JAKAPO010000118.1, from coordinate 2,619 downwards.
GGGAGACGTTCAGGATCGAGTATACAACCGCGGCCTGGCCGCTCGCGGTTGCGAGCGCGCCGACGCCGCTTTCGAGTGCGGCAATACGTTGCTCGAAAACGTCGGTGGTTGGGTTCATGATGCGGGTGTAGATGTTGCCGAACTCTTCGAGCGCGAAGAGTTTGCCTGCGTGCTCGGTGGAGTCGAAAAGATACGAGGTCGTTTGATAGATAGGGACGGCGCGCGATTTCGTCGTGGGATCACCGCTGTGGCCACCGTGAACGGCAAGCGTGTCGAAATGCGGCGTCGCTTCGGGTTGTACGGTCATGCGTGAATGAACTCCCCTGAGTTGTGAATGTCGAGAACAGCGTCGTTCCAAACGGGATACTGCGGCAGCGATTCGAGGCGCGGGAGAGCGTCGAAGAGAGGCGCGACTTGCATTGCAGGATCGAAGCGCGGCACGATCGAGCGGCCGCGGTCGCCGGCCCGCGCCATCTCGCGAACGAGCGTGACGAGATCGCCCAGGATCGGCGAGGCGCTCGCCGCCCCACCGGCGCCTTGACCGCGCAGCCAGAGCGTTCCGGCGCCGCGCGCGTCGATGCGCACCACATTCTCGACGCCTGTGGCTTGCGCGAACGCGTGCGCGAGTGGCACGAGCGCCGGCGAAACCTCGGCGAAGGCTCCGCTCGGCGTGCGCGTCGCGGCCGCGACGAGGCGGATGCGGTAGCCGAGCGACATCGCTTGCTGCGCCTCCGGCCGTGTGACGGCGGTGATTCCGCTCTTGCGGATCCGCGGCGAGATCACCGCGGTTTCGAAGGCAAGCTGCACGAGCAGCGCGAGTTTGTGCGCGGCGTCGAGGCCCGCGACGTCGCTTGCGGGATCGGTCTCGGCGTATCCTCGTTCTTGCGCATCCGAGAGCGCATCGGCGTACTCGACCCCTTCCTCCATCGCGGAGAGAATCGATGTTGTCGTGCCGTTGAGCACGCCCGCGACAGCGTAGACACTGTCGCCGGCGAGCGCGTCGTGGATCGTGCGCACGACCGGTACGGCGCTGCACGCGGCGGCTTCGTAACGCAGGCCGACGCCCCGCGACGCAGCCAGCGCAATCAAGCGCGGGCCCTGCGTCGCTATGAGATCCTTGTTGGCGGTGATGACGTGTCGTCCTCGATCGAGCGCGTGCTCGACGAGGTCCGCGGCGTCGGTCGTTCCGCCGATGGTCTCGATGACGACGTCGACGCGGGGATCGTCGATGAGCGCTCGTGCGTCGCCGGCTCCGCGCGTTGCGATGCCGCGCAGCTGGCAGCGCACGCCGGTACGGCGCTCTATCGTTTCAGCATTCTCTTTCAGACTCTGCGACACGGCGCCTCCGACGGTGCCGTGGCCGAGCAAGCCAATGCCGACGGTCAGTTGCATTTCTCGATCCTCCTGTTACGATGGGAAAGTGCGAGAAACAAAATGCCCCTCGCGATATCGAGGGGCATCATGGGAGTTCTGTTGTCTTACTCTAGGTTTCGCTCCACACGACGGCCCTCGGCGCATGCATCATCGGCATACAGCACATGGGGCACATCGTGGTCATGCGGCGTAACATTGCGTGCACCCTACCACGCGCCGGAGGTCATGTCAAGATGCTCGAACCTTTCAGCGAATCAATCTGGACGGCATCGACGCCGGTCCGCTTCGCTGGCGTCTGGTTTCCGCACGTGATGACGATCGTGCGCCTCGCGAGCGGCACCTTGCTCCTGCACTCACCGTGCCGCTCGAGTGGGGTACTGATCGGCGAGATCGCGGCTCTCGGCACGGTCAGCGACGTCATCGCGCCGAATTGGTTTCACGACCTGTACCTCGCCGAGTATCGACGTCTCTATCCGAAGGCGAGGTTCTGGGCCCCAGGGTTTCTCCAACGGCGCCGCAAGCGCATTATCGATGCTGATCTCGACGGCGGTGTGCCGCCGTGGTTCGAGGAGCTGCCGTATACGTCGTTGCGAGGGTTGATGACGTTCGATGAGTGCATCTTTTTTCACGGGGCGAGCAAGACGCTGATCGTCGCCGACTTGTTGATGAGCTATCGCGTTGCACCCAGAATGCCGTGGTACACGCAGTTTGCCGGGCGGCTCTTCGGACTCGACGGCACGCTGAAGACGTTCCAGCTGCTATGGTTTCTCACCGGGCGAAACCGTACGATCCTGCGCGGCGCAGCACGGTGGATGATCGCTTGCGACCCAAAGGGACTGATCGTGGGTCATGGGGAGCCGGTGAAGGGGGAGATTTCCAGTCAGCTACGCAGAGCGTTTAGGTGGCTCGATCTGGATCGCGCATGGCCGCCGCCTGCTTCTCATCGCCAGTCGTCGAGGACGTAAAGGTCTTCGCGGTAGGACCCGGGTTCGTTAGGCCTCTGCATGGCAAGCCCCATCATCCGAATACGCAACCCGCGTCACGAAATTGGAGCCGATGATGCGGCCATCGTTTTCGGAGGCGAAAACGCAGTCGGGAGCCGCGTGATACCGCGTCCTGGCAAAATCGCGATCGCCTAAGAATTCCATAGGGTTGCGCACGCCGAGAAATGTCCCAAATGCAACCCGAAGTACCCGATCTATTTCGTTGAGGTCCGTTTGCTCGGCGGGGCGTATCCGTACTAGA
>JAKAPO010000117.1 GCA_021807065.1 bacterium | reverse complement strand
GCACCCGACGCCGAGAACCTGCCTCCCGCGATCTACAACAACTACGACTTCAGCTACAACCACCTGTTCAACAGCGGCTGGGGCATGAGGGTCACCGGCTTCTACAAACAGGGCACGAGCCTTCCGACGTTCTTTCTGCTGAACCCGGTGTTGGGGATCTTCGCAATCTCGAACAAAGGAATCAACAAAACCACCGGCGCCGAGTTCGACCTGACGACGCCACAGACGGGCTACGGATTCTCCGGTTTCCTCGCGGCAACGTATCAAAACGTGCTCGGAACGACCCCGCCGTTCTCGCCGGCTGAGAGTTCGGTGCCGTTCGAGTCACTGGCCACGCTCGCGCTTGGCGACCTCTATCGCGCAGGCTACGTCTCACCGTTCTCGCTCCGTCTCGGCGGCGTCGAGAACCTCCGCGACGGCATCAGCATCAGCCCGCAGATCGAGGCGAATATCGGATACCCGTACAGCGCGGGCAACCTGATTGCGGGATGCGTGCAGTTCAATGCAGACGGCTCCTGTGCGGTCTACGCAAACATCCCGGCAGTTGACTTCGGCCCGGGAATCACTCCGGGCGAGGCGAGCTTCGTTGGAACCTCGGCAGGCTCGTCGATCTCGACGAACTACTACGATCCGTCGAACCCGGGGACGACGTACAATCCGAACATCGACGCCACGCGCGGCACGCCGGGGACGAGCGTAAACGGCGGTTTCCTCTCGCACTGGAATCTCATCGGCAATCTCTCGATCCAGTGGAAACATCAAGGCAACATCATCGGCATCAACATGATGAACGTGTTCGGGAACGCGTACGTGAACTCGGTGCCGGCGCTCAACCCATGGTATCAACCCATCGCCAACGGGGTCTCCGGTCCTCAGACGGACTACAATTCCTGCGGCAACGGCTCGGGGGGGCCGGCCTACTACGTACGCGGCTGCTACCCCTACATCGCCAAGGATACGTACGCGTTTCCAAACGGTGCCTATCTCTTGTCGAACGGTGACTTCACCGGCGTGCCGGCATTCGGGCCGATCATGCCGTTCAACGTCCAAGTCTACTACCAGCACGTGATCTAACCGGGAGCAGGATGATAATGAAGCAGCTAGCAACAGCCGTTACCCTCGTCGCAGCAACCCTTCTCGTATCGGGTTGCGGATCGGTGGGCGGCAGCCCGCAGCCCAACACCAACGTTGCCAACATCGGTGCCAACGTTTTGCAGTTCGCAGTCGGAACCGCGAATCTGTACGGCACTGCGAACGCCGGCCTCAACGTCGTCGTTACCTACCGTCAACCGTCGAACGGTTACCATCCCGGCGACAGCGGTACGCTCGTCAACTCTCCGACGCTCACGGTTCCGGCGGGAACGAACACAGCAACGACGACGGCGACCGTGGCCGGATACGACGGCTGTTCGACCGTCTTGGTCGGTCCTGCCACCGGCGAGAGTACGAGTCTTGGCTCGACGACGCAAAATCCCGGAGCACCATGCGCAACCACGCAAACGAGCTTCGGACAATCCGGCGGCGCCTTCGGTGTCGGTCTCGAGCCGTTCAACGCGACGGCAGCCGGCGATTTCACGCCGCCGGCAGTAGGAAAGCAGGGGTCGCCGTTCCAGGTCGCACCGTATCCGGTGCCGCTCTACGATCCGAGCTTCGGAGCCGATGCAAACGCGTTCGTCCCGTGGTTGGGACCGCCGTCCTTCGACTACGCGAGCAACAAGGATTCGATCGCGATCTGCAACGGCGGGACCTGTCCACCGCCCGGATACAAAGGCTATCCCGGCGGCATCGACGTCCTCGATGCAGTGCACGCCGCCGCGAGCGGTGCGTACTCGCTCTCGGTCGCGGTGCCGGCGAACACCGGCAACACAACGGCTACGAAGGCGTTCACGATGCCGGCCGCGCTGACGAACCTGGGAACGGCGACGGCCCCCACCTATACAGCCGACGGCTCCGGGGGCGGCACGTTCGCGTTCACGATGCCGGCTGGCGCAACCGAAGCACTGGTAGAGATCACGGATTACGGTCCCGACAACGCGGGGTTGGTAAGCTGCAACGGCAGCGGAACGGGTGATACCAATCCTGGTACCGGAAACGGGATCGGCGTCGCCGTCTACTACACGATCGAGACGACGGCATCGGGAACGCTGACGCTACCGGATACGATCGGCCCGCTGAACACGCCGTCGGTCTGCACCGCGGCGCAGAACACCACAGCAAACGGTGCGCCGACGGATGCGGACCAGATTGCGATTCAGGTCATCGGATTCGACTATCCGTTCTTCCAGTTGAGCTATCCGAGCAGCAGTGGTAATCCGACGCCCACGATCCTGGGCGCGAACGGTGAGGACGACATCACGATCTCCTCTGCAGTCTGCCAGCAGGCAGCGGGAGCCTGCGTCGACACACTGCCGCTTCTAAGGGCCAAAAATCCTCGCGCGCAGATGGTACCGGTCCGCCGGAGACCGTAGCGGCGAGTCAATAAACAAAGACGAGGCCCCAGCACACGCTGGGGCCTCGTCACGTCGCCGCTTCGGCGAAGGCGCAGGCTTCAGAGATCGGTTTTCGTAGCGTCGAAGAGCGCCGCGATTTCGAATCGGAGCCAAGGCGCCTCCTCGTGCTCGAACGTTTCGCCGCGCTCGAACGTCCGCTTGCCGTACCTCGAGTGCGCAACGATGCGCCCCTTATCGAGGTCGACGTCGAGCACGAGCACGCTTCCATAGCGCAGGTAGAGCGCGATCTTCTCGTCGATGTCGCGCTCTCGGTCGTCCGGCGATCGAATCTCGACGGCGACGTCGGGTGCAAACTGCGGCTTCTGCACGGCGCGCTCCGATAGCCCGCGCAGGCGTTCGCGCGAAACGTACGCGATACCGGGAACGAGGCTCGTGCGGTTTGCGGGATCGTCGCAAAGATACACGCGCCACTCGCTCCCGACGAGGCCGAATCCCGCTGCCTGACGCCGCATGATCGACCCAAGCTCGATCTGAAGCGCCGCGTGCCAGTAGATGGGGTTTCTCGTCCACGCGGATAGTGCGCATCTCGTCCTCACGCATAGTCTATCACGCGCCGCGCAGAGAGCGGCAAGCCCGGCTGGAGGGACCCCAGGCAGGCCGCTCGCCTACCGCGCGGCTTCGGCGAAGGCGCAGAGGAGGTTGACGAGTGCCATCTGTTCGGGGGTCGAGCAGGAGACCTCGAGCAATCGCGGCGAGCAGACGAGGACGCTCAGGCATTGCGCGCGCGAGATCGCGACGTTGAAACGATTCCTCTCGAAGAGAAAGCCGACACCGCGCGGCAGGTCGTCGCCGCTCGACGTTGCCATGGAGTAGATGACGACCGGGGCCTGCTGTCCCTGGAATTTGTCGACCGTCCCTACGCGAATGCCGTGCACACCGTCCTCTCGCAGGCACGCTGCGATGAGGCGGCGCTGCGCGTTGTACGGCGTGACGATGAGGATATCGTTAGCGGTGAGCGGTTGCGGCACGCCGGCTGCGAGTTGATAGGATCCCTGCAGCAAGAGAGCGGTCTCATGCGTGATGGAGGCAGCCTCCTCGGGTGACTCGCGTGAGTTGCCTACGTGATCGATGGGCACGAAACGCAACCCGCTGCCGCAGAATCCCGGCGAGTCGACACGGTGCGCGCTCGTGCCGTCTGCCGCGCGGAGTCGTCCTGCGTAGACGGCATCGGAGATGAACGCGCAGATCCCGGGATGCATGCGATAGGAACGATCGAGAAAGATACCGCGCTGCGGCGGCACGGTCGGTGCGTCGCCGAGCAGATGTTCCAAGACCGAGGCCTCGGCTCCAACCGGATGCGTCCCACGCGAGACCTGCGCGAGCTGCAATGGATCGCCGAGCAGCACGATATTCCGCGCGCACGGCGCGCAGGCGATCGCGTTGGCGAGGGAGACCTGCCCCGCCTCGTCGATCACCAGATAGTCGTAGCGATCGATCAACTCTTCGCGGCAGAAGACCCATGCAGTGCCGGCTGCGAGGTCGTGGGGTTGAGCGAGCGCGGCGTTTGAAGGTTCGCAGGAGATAGGCGAGTTCGCGAGTGCCGATTCATAGCGCGTGCTCGGCGCGCCGCTGCTGTATCGCTGAATTCCTCGAAATGTAACTTCGCGACGCAGCGCCTCGCCTTCAATCTTATGCAGGAGATTGTGGATCGCTTTGTGCGTGTTCGCGAGAACTGCCACGCTCTTACCAGCGGCGATCAAGTCGACGATCATGCCGGCTCCCCTCGTGCTCTTCCCGCTCCCCGGCGGGCCCTGGACGAACAAGTAACTACTATCAAGCGAGAGGGCGACGGCACCCAGCTCGGGCAGTTGCTGAGTGGCGCTTCCCTCGACGTCGTCGGGACGATCGGGGATCATCCCTCCTCGCTCGGGATGACAAAGTGTATGCCCTGTACGGAGACGGGGCTTGCGTGCGAGCAGGAGATCGTACAGCGCCGGATGCTCGCACTCGAGGCGGCCTTCCAGATGGGAGCGTGCGACGCGCAGCAGGGCGGAGCGTATGACGCCGGATTCGTAGACCGGCTTGGTTGTCAGTGCGTCGATTTCAAGCGGATCGACCTCGCGACTTACCTTGAGATGGAGCTGGAGCGTGTCCTCGTCGATCTTGACGATCGTGCCGGCGCCGCGCGGTCGTGTCGTATCGAGGAGATATGCGCCGTCACCTTCGGAGAGCATGTGCTGCTGCTCTGGAAACTCGTAGACGTGGACGAAGTTCTGGTCGCGCGGCGCGTGTTTATACGGTGCGATATCGCCGCAGTGACGCAACCCGCCGATCGCCTCGCGATCGAACTCGATCAGCTCGTCGCGGTTTTCGCAGCGATAGAAGTACTGCCACCACGCGGGCTTCTCGTCGCGGCGATGGTAATCGAGCAAGTGTCCCAAGAGCCACCGGGCGCGAAACGGCTCGCTCGCGTCGCGCAGAGCTGCCGCCGTCTCGGGCGCATCGAGGCCCCGAAGAAGCTGCTCGCGTACGGAAGCTCGATCATCGCTTTCCGCTGCTTCCTGCTCGACGTGGGTTTGCGGAGGAGGCCTCCACGGGAAATCGCCGTCGCGTTGGCAGAGTTCGGCGCGCCGCTCGACGAGCCAATTCCGAAGATGCAGCGTCGAGATGCAGTCGTCACGATTGTAATTTTCGATGTCGACGAGAATGTTGTCGTCGCCTTCGACGAGCCATGTCTCGAACGCCAGAATGGAATCGTCGCCGCGCTGCGTCGCCGTCTCCCGCGCGAAGCCGTAGAACGGCTCGAGCTTCTTGATCGAATAGGACGACTGCGAGATACGCAAGCCTTGACGGACGACGGCATAGAGATCGACGAAAACCTGTGCGCGAAGCAAGTCGTCGAGTTCCTCTTCGCGCGAGGCATAACGTCCCGACAGACGCTTGAGTGCGGTGGTTTCGTACGGTGCGTAATGGTAGACGTGCATCGCGGGATGCTCTCGGCGGCGCTGCACGATGAAGTCGACGAGCGCCTCGAACGCGCGCCGCTCCTCGGAGGGATCCTTTGCCCAGAAACATAGATACCGCCGTTCGGGTCCGAGATAGGCACCGAAGAGATACTCGAGACCGCGCTCGGCCGTATAGAGCGGGTCACCCTCCATATCGAAGAAGACGTCGCCGGGATCGGGTTGCGGCAGCAACGCAAGACCGCCCCTAGCGTCGAACGGCAATAGCTCGTACGCAAGCTCGCCGGTTGTCCGCTGGCGGTGCTGAAGCCGCGCCTGATCGTGCAGGCGCACAAACGTTTCTTCCTTCATGCCTGCGGGGCGCTGCTCGGGAGTAGCATTTGCCAGCATCGTGAGGGTGGCGATGCCGCTCTCTTGCAGTTTGCGTATACCGTCGCGCCGCATCAACGCTACGAGACCGAGATAATCGTCTTTATCACGGCGATCCTGGCAGAGTGCGCTCCAGCGGCAGATCTGACAGTGGCTCACTTCGTGTGGGTAGGTTCCGTTCGAAGCAGAGTCTCGAGATGCTTCCCTCGACCCTTCGACCGCGCTGCTACGCAGCGCGCTTAGGACAGGCCCCGCTTGGTGCTCGAAAAACGACTGCTTCAGGTGGCGGTAGTAAGCGGCGTAGTCGGAGAGAAGAAAGCGCTGCTCGATTCCACTCCCGGGAACGATCCATCCGTATGTGGGTGGCGTGCCTTGGACGCGCGCGATGTGCTCCGCGTAGTTGCAGAGTTGCACGAGGAAGTACGGTTTGGTGCTGTGCGCGAGCTTGGTGTCGATGACTTCGTAGCTCCACGGCCAGCGTTCGCACGAGGCCGGAATCTTGCGGAGAAAATCCGTGCGGCCCACGAACTGCCCGTCGAAGAACGTCGCCTGATAGATGATTTCGGCACCGCCCGCCATCGCATCGACGGTGCATGCGTGGGCGCGTTCGAGGGCCTCGATGCTCGACGCCTCCGGCTCCTCAAAAGCGAGGACGCGGTCGCCGAAGCGTTCGCGGAGATGCTGAAGGTAACGCCGTTCGTGCTCTTGACCTTTGGCTGCGAGCAGCGCGGCCGACGGCGACGGCTCCGGCCGTAGCAGTTCGCCCAACGCGGCGCGTCGCTCGAGCTCGCTCAAATGAGCGCATTCGAGAAAATTATTGAGGTCGGATGCCGAGAAGATGAGCCGCCCGCCTATGCTCTGCATGAGCGGATACTATCAAATATGAGTGCCAGACGGGCTGGCATTGTGAACCGTTACGGTTTGCAAACCGTATCCTTACGGACCGGCACTGTGCTCGCAGCCGTGCCTCCACTACGGTGGGAGCATGATGATCTCGTTGCTATTCAGCCTCCTTCTCGGCCTGGGCGGATTGCACGGAACCCCGGCAGCCCACGCTGCCGGCATTGGCCCCGGCCAGCACATGCGGATCACGGATTCCACCATCGGACCGCCATCCAACTGAATTCTACCCAAGTCCAGAGACGTCGGCTTCGGATTCGCGCAGGGTATCCATAGGGGAAACGCGTAAACAGGGTCCTATGCCGCAACCCATGCGCGACCCGGCGCTCCAGGCGTATTTGGACGCCGACTATGATGCCTGCGTCGAGTTCCTTAAAGGGCGGCGCGGTGCAGATCGAGACTTGTTACTGTCCCGGGCCTTCCTGGCGATGCACCGGAACTCGGAGGCGGAAGCCGTTCTTAGTGAGTCGGCGGCTAAGGGCCGACCACTGTGGTACACATTCTTGGGCGCCGCCAAGGGACGCCAGGGGGACGTCGCCGGAGCCTGGGAGTTGGTAGAGTCCGCGCTAGCGGCCGCGAAGACGCCGGACGAGGCAGGCGCGGCAAGATACCAGCAGGCGCTGCTACTCTGGCAGCAAGGGCGGCTCGACGAAGCAGAGGCCTTGCTCGAGGCGGCCGACTTTGCGGACAGAGCGTATGTCGCCGAGAGTCTGAAGGCACTCA
>JAKAPO010000116.1 GCA_021807065.1 bacterium | reverse complement strand
AAGAAAATCATGCGGTATATCGAACGCTACAACGACGGGGCCAAACCCGTGAATTGGAAATACGCAGATGCGTCTCGTCGGATTGCGTAATACACAACTGACTGTTACAGGCCACTAGACGCTCCCTGCCATGGGGAGCGGTAAGGTCTTGCAGCGGACCAACGGGCACGATGCGCGTCGGGTTGATATCTGCGTGCGTCACGTAGTAGTGGCGCTTGATGTGGTCGGAGTCGACCGTCTCGGCGATGCCGTCGATCTGATAGAGATCGCGTAGATAGCCGGAGAGGTTTTTATATTGCGCGACTAGGCGCAGATTGCACTTGAAATGGACGTAGTAGACCAGATCGAAGCGCACCAGCGTCACGAAGAGTCGCCAGTCGCTCTCCACCGGCGAGGAACCGAAGAGATAGCGCCGTTTACCGAGCCGCTCTTCCAACTCGTCGAGCATGCCAAAGAGATCGCGCACCGCTTCTTCGTGCGCGCGCTGCGAGGTCGCGAATCCCGCCCGGTAGACTCCATCGTTGACGTTGTCGTAGAGCCGGGAATTGAGCGCATCGATCTCGGTGCGTAGGGTTCGGGATAGAGATCCAGCTCCGGCCGCTCCGCAACGGCGTCGAACTCCGTCTCGAACATGCGCATGATGTCGTCGTCCGAGTTACTGACGATGCCGGTGTGTCATCGTATCCCACAAGACCGGTACCGTAACGCGCCCCCGATATGACGGATCGGTCGCCTCGTAAGCCTCGCTCAGGTATGCGAACTGGTTGACCGGATCGCGCGAGGCGCCGGGAACTTCGCGGAATGCCCAACCGCGCTCGTCGCGAATCGGGTCGGCGACGGTCATCCCGATCGCGGACTCCAAACCCTTGAGCCGCCGCACGATGATCGCGCGGCTCGCCCAGGGGCAGGCGAGGGAAACGTAAAGGTGATAACGCCCGCTCGCGACGGGATAGCGAGTGCTTCCATCGGCGCGCACCCAGTCACGAAAGGCGTCGTCTTGGCGCACGAAGCGCCCGTCTTCGGACTGCTCTTTGGGAAACTTCGCTCGTACGCTCATCGTCTCAGCGTACCCCATCTGAACCCGCCGATCGCCGCCCACTGCTGCGGCAGCGTGTCGTTCCACGCGAAAAACGCTTCGCCGATTGCACCCGCGCGCTTAGCCGCCTCCATGCTCGCACGAATCTCCGATGCCGGCGGATAGCCGGTCGCGGTGATGGCGCTCGTCTGGCCGCCGAGCGAGACCGGAATCTTCCGGCCTGCAACCCGCAGCAGCTCGTCGTAAGAGTCGAGCATCTCGGCTTCGACCTGCTGCACGTCTTTCGGCGGCTGCCGGCGCATCATGCGCCAGTATGCCATCGGCTGGAGGACGCTCGCAGACTCGGCGATCGCGCGATAGGGGTACGTCGTATTGCTCAGACCCTCGAAGAACGGGTCTTCGACCGTAGCGATGACGAGATAGTGCGCTCCGACGGCCTCGCGCACGAGACGAAGGTACTCGCCAAGCGAGGCAAACGCTGCACGACCGTCGCCCATGTAATCCTCGCCGCGTTCGGCGTCGATCGCGAGCCCGGTGAAATGGCGTCCGCCGACCGTGCGATACTCTGCCGCCTCGAGCGCAGTCCGCAGGTCGAAGTAACTCACTTGCCGCGGCACGATCCATGCGATGACGCCGATTCCGCGGGATTCCAAGCCGTCGACGATTGCGTCGATCGTCTGCTTCGCTTTGGCGGTGATCTCAAAGAATTCGCCGTACGCGACCCGCAACTCCACGTAATGGAGATGCGCCGCTACGGCTTGCCGCACGATGGACGCAGGATCGAGACGTGCGTAGTACTCACCACCGATGGGGTTGACGGTATAGAACAGCCACGCACCGCTTCCCGATACGTTTGCGATCGTGGTTTCGGGTAATGGGCCGGGGACGTGCACGATGCCGGTCGCCGACGGACGGGTGCCTTCGCGCCGTACTTCGTAGCGGTACTCAGCACCTGGCCGCACGGTCGGATCGAGATAGCTCGACCCGCCGCTCACCTTAGCAAGCGTAACGCGATCTCCGTGTTCGCCGATGCGCGCGATGCGAACAGGCACCGCCGAGTACGGAAACCAGCCAACCTGCACGAGATGCGGCCCAATCGCGCCGGCAACCACGCGTGCGCCGCGCCAGCTTTTCGTATCGGTGCGCACGATGACGGTCTTGAGTTTGGGGAACGTCGGTTCGACCGTAAGCGTTATCGGCCCATCGCGGTCCGTCGACACGATCGCCGACGGCTGACCGTACCGCATCCGATTCTGCCACTGCGCCTGCCCGGTGGACGGAATCCACTGGAGATTGCTATTCGCAAGGATCAGCGTACCCTTACCGTGTGCGTCGTAGAAGCGCGCGATCGCGAGCCATCGTGCGTAACCGTCGGGGCTGATGCCGAGCGCGCGCGTCTCGATGTGCACCGATGCCGCCGGATTCCCCACGTAGACGGGTTCGCCGGGCGGCTGAGGCGCCGGACCCGGCGTCACGTGCGCGAGCGGCGCCGGCGGCGCGATACGCGCGCATGCAGCGAGAAGCAAGACGGCTACTAGGCGAAACGACACGCCGCCAGCGCTTCGCCGAAGGTCGCCCGGAATCTGCGTAGGTCGCTTGAGCGGCGTGTCAATGCGCCCTAGGCGACTTCGAAGAGGCCGGCTGCTCCCTGTCCGCCGCCGATGCACATCGTTATGACGACGTACTTGACGCCGCGGCGCTTGCCTTCGATGAGCGCGTGCATAGCCATGCGCGTGCCGCTCATCCCGTATGGATGGCCGATCGAGATCGCGCCGCCGTCGACGTTGAAGATTTCGTTTGGGATGCCCAGGCGATCGCGGCAGTAGACGGTCTGCACAGCAAAAGCCTCGTTCAACTCCCAAAGCCCGACGTCGTCCATCGTCAGATTGAAGCGCTCGAGCAGTTTGGGAACGGCGAAGACCGGTGCGATCCCCATCTCGCCGGGCTCGACGCCGGCAACCACCATACCGCGATAGAATCCGAGCGGCTCGAGATTACGTTTCTCCGCGAACTTCGCATCCGTTACGACGACGGCTGCAGCGCCGTCGGAGAGTTGCGATGAGTTGCCGGCGGTGATCGTGGTGTCGGCGATGCCCGGTACCGCGCCTTTGAGCCCGGCGAGTGCTTCGAGCGTCGTCTCCGGCCGATTCCCCTCGTCCTTCATGAGCGTCACCCGCTCTTCGTGAACGTTGCCGCTCTCCTTCTCCTCGACGACCTTCCACGACGGCATCGGGACGATCTCGGCATCGAACCTCCCCGCTTCTTGCGCGGCGGCCGTACGCTGCTGGCTTTGCAGCGCGTACGCATCCTGCGACTGGCGCGAAACCTCGTATCTCTTCGCAACGAGGTCCGCCGTGAACAGCATGGGCATGTAGACGTCGGGGGTATGGCGCAGCAGCCACTCTTCGTCGTAACCGGCCATGTTCAAGTTGTTCTGAACCATCGAGATCGATTCGCAGCCGCCGGCAACCATCACGTCGGCGCGGTCGACGATGACGCGTTGCGCTGCAACCGCAATTGCATTCAACCCAGAGGCGCAATAGCGGCTGACGACGTGACCCGCAGTCTCTACCGGCAAACCCGCCCGTAACGCCGCTGTGCGCCCTAGATTGTTTCCAGTCGCGCCCTCGGGCAGTCCGACGCCGATGACGACGTCCTCGACTTCAGCGGGGTCGAGTTTTGCGCGCTCGACCGCAGCGCGCACGACGTGACCCGCCATCGTCGCGCCGGGTGTTTGATTGAACGCGCCGCGAAATGCCCGCCCGATGGGCGTACGTGCCGCCGCAACGATCGCCGCCTCACGCATGAGCAACGTTCACCTCGGTGGTTCGACTTTGCTCGCTGCCATCACCGTGACGAGACGATGCAAACTTCCCGTGTGCCTCGGCAATCTCTTCAAGCAGGCGCGCCGGCTGCCAATGCGGACCGAACTCTTCTTTGAACCGGAGAATCGCCGCGTAGACGTTTTCAACGCCAACCTCGTCTGCATACCACATGGGCCCGCCGTGATGCGGCGGAAATCCGTAGCCGTAGACGTAAACGATATCTTCGTCCCCGGGCCGTAGCGCGATTCCGTCTTCCAGAAGCAACGCTCCCGCGTTGACGAGCGCGTAGACGCAACGCTGCACGATCTCTTCGTCGGTGACTCCGCTGCGCTGCGCAACGCCGGCACGCCGCGCCTCCTCCGCAAAGAGTGCCTCGACGCTCTCGTCTCGAATGGGCTCGCGGCCGCTGCCGACGCTCCTGTCGTACCGATAGTATCCGACGCCGTTCTTCTGACCAAAGCGCTTCATCTCGTAGAGGCGGTCCAAGATTTTCGTGCGGCCGGAGCCGAAGTCCGGGCGCGCCTTCGCGATGTGCCACGCGACGTCGATACCGGAGAGATCGAACATCGCGAACGGTCCCATCGGAAAACCGAAACGTTTCATGGCTGCGTCCACGCGGTAGGGCGCAACACCCTCCTCCGCGAGGAACACGGCTTCACGCGCGTAGTCGAGCAGCATGCGGTTGCCGATGAAACCGAAGGCGTTCCCGGAGAGCACCGAAATCTTGCGCATTCTCCTGCCGACCGCGAACGCCGTCGCGAGCGTCTGCATCGACGTCGCCGTTCCGCGCACGATCTCAAGCAGTTTCATGATATTCGCCGGCGCGAAAAAATGCGTCCCGCAGACCCGCTCGGCCCGTTTAGTCGCCGAGGCGATCGCGTCGATATCGAGCGTCGACGTATTGGAACAGAGTACGCCGCTCGCCTTGACGATGCCGTCGAGCTTCGTGAAGACTTCCTTCTTCACGTCCATACTCTCGAAGACGGCCTCGACGACCAAATCGCAGTCGGCGATATCGTTGTAGTCGGCGGTAAAGGCGATCGACTGGCCGCGTTTCCACGCCTCTTCCTGAGTGAGGCGGCCGCGCTGCACTTGGTGGGCGTACATGCCGAAGATCGTCTGCTTCGCGCGCTCCACCTGCTCGTCGATCGGCTCGACGACGGTAACGGGTATTCCCGCATCGGCGAAACAGATCGCGATGCCCGTTCCCATCGTTCCGCCGCCGACGACGCCCGCCCTCGCGATGTCTGCGGGTCGCGCTTCGCTCAAACCCGGAATTTTATTCAGCTCGCGTTCGGCGAAGAAGACGTGACGCAACGCGATCGACGGTTTCGAGCGAACCAGCTCGTCGAAGAGCCGGAACTCGCGCGCGAGACCGTATTTGAACGGCAGCGTTACTGCGGCTTCCACCGCGTCGATGAGTTTGTGCGCTGCGAACCCGCCGCTCTCTTCGGGCGGAACCATCTTGTGCGCTTGCGAGACGACGAACGGCAGCGCGAGCCGATCGACACCCTTTGGAAGGATTGCCTTGCGTTCCGAGAGTCGCCGCTTGGCGCCGTCCCGCACGATCGACACCGCCGCGCCGACGGCATCGTCCTCGACCACGCGGTCGAGCACGCCCTTCTCCAAAGCCTCGGCCGCGGCAAGGCGCGTCGCCTTCAGCATCATCTGCAGAGCGCTCTGCACGTCCATAGCGCGCGGCAGACGTTGCGTACCGCCCGCTCCGGGAAGCAGCCCCAACTGAATTTCAGGAAATCCCAGGCGCGCATTCGCACGTGCGACGCGATAGTCGCACGCGAGCGCCAGCTCGAGTCCACCGCCCAGCGCGTTGCCCTCGATTGCCGCCGCGAAGATCTTCTCACTACGATCGATCGCCGCGATAACATCGCGGATCGTTCTCGTATCCGGGGCCGGCTCGCTGTTGAAATCGTTGACGTCCGCACCGCCCGAGAAGATACCGTTCGCACCGGTGAAGACAACCGCTTTGACCGACGCATCGCGACCGGCGCTCTCGACGAGCGGCAGCAGTTCGCCGCAGAGCGCAAACGACAACGCGTTGACCGGCGGATTGTCGATCGTAATGACGCGAACGCCGTCGCGGTCTTCAGATCTTACGAACATTGCCATCCTTTGCATGCAAGAGCTTGGATAGGACCCTTCGACGCCGGAAGCACCACTGACCTTATGCGGTGACAACGCCCTTGCGGTCCAACTCGAATTGCTCGGGCGAGAGCGCCATGACGTCACCGGCTCCCTCCTTGATCTCGTGCCGATACCAAAATGCCTGAGCAAGAACGTGATCCGCATAGAAGCGCGCGGTAGCGAGTTTCGCCTTATAAAAGTCGCCTTCCGTGTCGTTCGCCGCGATGCGCTCGGCCGCAACCTTCGCGGCCCGCGTCATCTGCCAGCCACCCGCAACGATACCCCACAGCTTCAAGTAGGGAACCGAACACGCGAAGGCCTTATTGACGTCGGCCATCGCCGTCATACCAATCCATTGTGATGCATCGATGAGCGCGTCGACGCCCTGCTCGAAAACCGCGGCGAGCGCTTTGACCGGTGCATGTGGCGAGGTTTTCACTTCACCTGCGAACGCCTTCATCGTCTTGAGCACGCGCGTTGCGGTAGTCCCCATGTCGCGGATGAGTTTGCGGCCGACGAGGTCCATCGCTTGGATGCCGGTCGTTCCCTCGTAAATGGAGGTGATGCGTACGTCCCGGTACTGTTGCGCTATGCCTGTCTCTTCGATGTAGCCCATGCCGCCGAAGACTTGCAGGGCCGTAGAGCAAACGTCGGTTGCCGTCTCCGTCGACCACCCTTTGACGACCGGAATCATCAACTCGACGAACGCGCGGTGCTCTTTGCGAACCTTCTCATCGGGATGGCGTGCAGACGTATCGAGCGACGCCGCCGTAACGAGCGCAAGAGCGCGCATCGCTTCGACGTTCGCTTTCATCCACATCAACATCCGGCGCACGTCGGGATGCTCGACGATCGGCTTGGGCGATTTGTCCTTGGCCATTGGATTGAGGTCGCGCCCCTGAATGCGTTCCTTTGCGTACGCAAGCGCCGATTGATAGGCGCGATCGGCGATACCTATTGCCTGAACGCCGACCGAGAAACGCGCGGCGTTCATCATGATGAACATGTTTTCGAGGCCTTTGTTGGCTTCGCCGACGAGATAACCAATAGCGCCCTGTCCCTTCTCGCCGTAGATGAGCGTGCACGTTGGATTCGCATTGATGCCGAGCTTGTGCTCGATACCGGAACAGTAGACGTCGTTTCGCTCGCCGAGCGTGCCGTCGGCATTGACGACGAACTTCGGAACGATGAACATCGATATTCCCCGAGTTCCCTCTGGAGCATCGGGAAGACGTGCGAGGACGAGATGGATGATGTTCTCGGCCATGTCGTGCTCGCCGAACGTAATGAAGATCTTCTGTCCGCTAATGCGGTAGTGATCGCCTTCCGGCACGGCCCTCGCACGCACTTGGGCAAGATCGGATCCAGCTTGCGGTTCGGTAAGGCACATCGTCCCAGTCCACTTTCCGGCGCCCAGGATGGGAACGAAGAATTTCCT
>JAKAPO010000115.1 GCA_021807065.1 bacterium | reverse complement strand
TGCCGGCCTTGCGCTCACGGTGATCCTGGTTGAGCCGTTCCATCCCTCCAACCCCGTTGCCGCGATTGCATGGCTATTGCAGCGTCTGGCGTTCGGGACGAACGTCTATCCGTACAACTCGATCAACGCTTTCAATCTCTGGGCGATTACGCTGCACAACTGGGCGACGAATCAAGGCGCGCTGTTCTGGCAGCCGGACAGCGCTACGCTCTTTTTCTTGCCGCAAAGCGTGTGGGGCGTCATCCTCGTCGTGGCCGCGGTAGCGCTGGTGGTCACGCGCTACGTACAGGCGAAGACGGCGCAGGCGTTCGTGGAGGGATGCGCGATCGCACTTCTGGCCTTCTTCGTGCTCGCGACGCGAATGCACGAGCGTTATATGTTCGATGGCGTTCTCTTCACCGTTGCCTGCATCCCGTTTGGGCGGCGTTATCTCTGGCTCGCGCCGGCGATAACGCTCATATTTTACAGCAACCTCATCTATTCGTGGCAATACATCTGGCATCTGACGAATCACCAGGCGCCCGCCATCTTTTCCCTGACTAACCTCTGGGGACCGTGGACGCTGGCATTATGCGTTGCGAACGTCGTCATCTTTTTTGCTCTCGGCTGGCACTACTTGGGCGTCGAAGAGCGCGAGCCACCGCCCGCCGCCGAGGAGCCCGGCGAGATCCTGCCGCCGCGCACGCGCAACTGGTACGATCCGCGGGAAGGACTCTCTGCATTTCGCAAGCCTTTGGATTACGTCGTTATGGCGGGAATGGGGATCGCAAGTTTTCTGTTGTCGCTGGCGTTTCCGAAGTGGTATTGGAAGCCGACCGACAAGATCTTCGACGAAGTCTATTTTGCCCGGGCGGCTGAAGAGTATCTGAAGAACGCGCGCATCTACGAAAACACGCATCCTCCGCTAACGAAGCTCTTGATTACCGTGTCGACGTGGATGTTCGGGGGACTCGCTCACGGCGATCACTCCTGGGGATGGCGATTTCTCGACGTCGTTTTCGGCGCGCTCGTCGTGATGCTTCTCTATGCGTTCGCGCGCCGCGTCACCGGGTCGACGGCCTGGGCGGCGATCGCAGCGGCGCTGCTCACGCTGGACGGAATGCACTACGTTCAGTCCCGGATCGCTACGCCCGAAGGTTTCGTAATCTTCTTTTCCTTGGCGGCGGTCTATGCGTTCTATCGCTTTTGGATCGCATCGCAAGCCGAGGAACGGCTGCATATCGTCGTTCCCGCGTGGGGCTACCTCGTGGCAGTTGCAGGTGCGGTGCTCGGGGGTTTTGCGGCCATGCTGCTGTTCGACGTCGCGCAGCATTTCATCTTCAAGTGGCCGTGGTTCGCATTTTGGATGACGGAAGGCTTGACGAAAGGTCCTGGAGCCTTCTACGTCACGTGGGCGTACTTTGCGGCCGGGGTCTACTTGCTGCTGCGATATCGTTGGATTCCTTCGAGATTCGGCGACGGCGTACGCGAGCTGACGTTCGCCGATGGTTCTTACGCACTCGATGCCGGCCGTGGCAGCGAGATGCATGCCGTCGATGGCACCGTCGTAACGAAAGGGAAGTACGCGCATCGCGAAGGCGACCTTGCTATCACCTATCGTCCAGGTGCGGTGGAGTACAAGACGCCGGTTGGCGAGGCGACGTACGCTGATGCTCGCACGACTAGCGGCGATGCCGTCGAGGAGGGCCGGAGGGCGAAGCTGTGGCTCCTGCTCTTCACGCTCGCGTTAGGCGCGTTGGTGAGCTCGAAGTGGTACGGCGTGATGGGGTTCGGCGTGAGTTTCCTCATCTTGATCCTGCTCTTCTTGCAGCGTTACTTTTATGCCGGCCGGCCGTCGTTATGGGGCAACCCCCGTGCATTTCGACTCGACGGGGCGCTGGTGACGATCATGTTCGTGTCCATGACCGTGTACGGTCTCGTCTGGATACCCGATCTCGCGCGCCAATCGCCCGATCCCAATGAAATCCATAACATCAACGACGTGGTCGCGCGGCAGTACAGCATGTACGATTACCACGCACACCTCGTCGCAACGCATCCATACGCTTCGAAATGGTTCGAATGGCCGTTCGACTACGTGCCGATCGCGTACTACTACCAGGATAGGCGTAGCGAAGACCGCACGCAGCGCAATCCCAATCTCCAGTGCTGCGTCTACGAGATTACGTCGATGCCGAATCCGCTGAACATGTGGCTTGGGCTGCTCTGCGTTCCCTTGGTCGGCATCCTGGCGTGGCGAGAGCGAAACAAAGGATATGCGCTGCTCGTGGTGACGTATCTCCTTCAATGGCTGCCATGGATGAAATCGCCGCGCCTGGCATGGGAGTACCATTTCTATGTCGACATACCATTGATTTGCTTGTGCAACGTGATCATCTTACAACGGCTCTGGCGATGGGCGGACGCTCGCGAGGGTTCGCAGCGCGCGCTGGCTCGTACCGCAGTTGTCGGCAGCCTTGGACTCATCGCGGCGGCATTCATATTTTTCTTCCCAATCCTGTCGGCGTGGCCGCTATCGTACGATGCCTGGTCGGCGCGGATGTGGATGCACACCTGGATCGTGGGCCCCGGCTGATCTGTTATGGATGACAATGCCAGGCTCTGCCGAAAATGGAAACGAGTATGTCCGGGCACTCCAAGTTTCACAACATCAAACTCCGTAAGGGCAAAGTTGACGCTCAGCGCGGAGCGCTGTTCAGCAAGCTGAGCAAAGAGATCATCGTAGCGGCGCGTTCCGGTTCTGCGGATCCCGAGGCGAACTATCGCCTGAAAGTAGCGGTTGAGAAGGCGCGCGAGAACAACATGCCGTTCGAGAACATCAAGCGCGCAATATCTCGGGCGAGCGGACAGAGCGGCGGCGCTGAGATCGAGGAACTGCGATACGAGGGATACGGTCCGGGCGGCGTTGCGGTCATCGTCGATGCCGCTACCGACAACCGCAATCGTACCGCGGGCGAACTGCGGTTTCTCTTCACCAAACACGGTGGGAGCCTCGGGGAGACGGGCAGCGTCGGTTGGATGTTCGACCCCGTCGGCATCGTCGAGATCGATTCGGGCGGCCGCAGCGAGGATCGGCTTACCGAAGCGGTGCTCGTCGATGGCGTCGAGGATTTGGACTACGAGCTCGAACTCTCGACGGTCTACACGAATCCCGCCAATCTCGCAAGCGTGCGCGACGCCTTGCGTGCACGCGGTCTACGCGTCGCGGACGCCTACCTCGGCATGCGCGCGAAGAACAAGGTGGAGTTGTCGGGCGGCCAGCTCTCGCAGGCGGCTGCGTTTCTCGAGGCTGTCGACGAACACGAAGACGTGCAGCGCGTCTTTAGTAATCTCGAAGTGAGCGATGCCGCTCTCGCAGAGATACTGGTCCCGTGACGAGCGGCGAAGAACTGCTTGCTCGGCCGGAACTCCCGTCCGAGCAGGAACTCGAACCCCAGAGGCAACGCGAACCGCCCCTCATCCCGCGCGATTGGGTCTTCACGCTCGTTTTTGCAGCCTTCGTCGGTGTCTTCGTGTGGTTTGGCCACGCGATCGTATCGTTTCTCATACCGCCGGCCAACACCGTAACGGTGCCGTCGTTCATCGGCTCGCAGCTCGACGATGCAAATGCCGAATTGACGCACATGGGTTTGACGTCGCAAGTCGTCGAGCACATGAGCAGCGATCGCTATCCGGCTAATGCGATCATGAATCAGGAACCCGAGGGAGGAGCGCAGGTTCGTCCGGGGCGCCAGATATCGTTTGTCGTGAGCGACGGAATCGTCGCGCGCTCGATGCCGGACCTGCGTTACGAATCGATGCGCGAGGTCGGCCTCGATCTCTCCCGCATGCACCTGCAACTTGGAAAGATCTCGTGGGTGCGAAGCGACGACGTGCCGCAGGGGCACGTGATATCGCAGCAGCCCGATCCGCTCGTGAACGTCTACGAAGGACAGGTCGTCAACGTCGTTGTCAGCAGCGGCGGCGCGCTGGTCGTGCATGTGCCGAACTTCATCGGCATGACGATCGACGAAGCGCGCGCTTTGGCGAAACACGACAACGTGAAGCTCGGCCAACTCGTCTGGACGCCCCTGGGCGCCGACGGTCCGCCGCACGGCGTCGTGGCACGCCAGAAACCCGCGCCCGGGAGCGCGATCGCGGTGTTCACCCCAGTCTCGTTGCAGGTGAGTGCAGGCCCGCTAGAATCGGGTTACATCCTGCGGCAAGTGCACGTCCTGGTTTCCGTTCCGGTACCGGATCAGGCACAACCCGGCCAGCAGATTCACGTGCGCCTCGTCGTACACGATGCGACCGGCACGTACACCATGTACGATGCGTACGCACAGCCCGGTCAGAAACTCGGCTTCACCGTGAGCGCTCTTGGAACGTCGACGGTCGACCTCTACGCGAATAACGTGCTAGTCGGCGAGCAGCGGCTCGGCGTCGAACCAGCCAGGATCTACAACGAGCATCGGGGCGGCCAACCTGGAGCCGCGGCGACACCATGATCAAGATCGCTCCGTCGATTCTCTCGGCGAATTTCTCTCGAATTGGCGATCAGATTGCCGCTGTGGAGGCTGCCGGCGCCGATTACCTCCACGTCGACGTCATGGATGGGCAGTTCGTACCGGCGCTGACATGGGGGCCGAAGGTCGTCGAGGATCTGCGGCAGCTAAGCAATCTTCCATTCGACTGTCATCTGATGATCGCGCATCCAGAACGCCAAGTCGATGCGTTCTGCACTGCGGGAGCCGGATTGATTACGTTTCATCTCGAGGCGAGCGATCACGCACAAGGATTGCTGGCGCGAATACGCAGCAAGGGCGTGAAAGCGGGGGTAGCGCTCTGTCCGCAAACGCCGGTCGCGATGCTGGAAGACCTGATCGACGATTGCGATCTCCTCTTGATCATGTCGGTAAACCCCGGTCTGGGTGGACAAGCGTTCATTCCGCGCGCCATGGAGAAACTTCGCGAAGCGCGCGCACTCATCGAAAAACGTAATCCGGCGTGCGAGTTGGAAGTCGATGGCGGCATCGGTTCGAGCAATCTGTGCGACGTCGTCGCGGCTGGCGCGAACGTGCTCGTGATGGGTACGGCGATTTTTGCGGATGCCGATCCCGGGGGCACGCTGCGTCGTTTGCGCTCGCTCCTGTGACTCTGCGCGAAGACGATATCGTCGCGCATCTCGAGAAGATCATCGGCGAACCGGAGAACGCCTCGATAAAGCTCGGGATCGGTGACGACGCGGCCGTCTGGCAGCCTTCGCGCTCGCATCGCAGCGTCGTGACGACTGACATGCTTGTCGAAGACGTTCACTTCACGCGCGAGAGCATGGGTTTCGAAGACATCGGCTGGCGCGTCACCGCTGCGAATCTCAGCGATCTTGCCTCGATGGGTGCCCGCCCGGTACTGGCAACGGTAGCGCTCGGGATACCGAGCGACGTCGACGTAGAGTGCCTTGCCCGGCTCTATCGCGGCATCTCGGCCTGCGCTCGAAGCGCGAAGCTCGACATCGTCGGTGGCGATCTTAGCCGCGCGCCCGTGCTGACGGTCGCGATGAGCGCCGTCGGTGAAGTGCGTGCTTCGAATTGTAGGACGCGCTCGGGCGGTAGAGCCGGCAACGCCGTTGCTGTAACGGGACCACTCGGCGCAAGCCGCGCCGGCCTCGATGCGGCGCGCGGGAAGGTTACGCTCCAAGGAAGCGATCGTGATGAAGCCTTGCAAGCGCATCGCCGTCCGCAGGCGCGATTGCGAGAAGGCCGGTGGCTCGCTGCGAGCGCGAACGTGCGCGCGATGATGGATTGCTCCGACGGGCTATCTACCGATCTCGCTCGGCTTGCCGAGAGCAGCGGCGTCGGCGTGCTGATCGAGGACGTCCCCGTCGCGGAATCTGCGCGCGCAGCCGCCCTACAATTAAGGGAAGATGCGCGCGATTACGCTCTCGCCGGTGGAGAGGATTTCGAACTCATCGTTGCATGCGAGCGCCGCGCGTTTGCCCATCTTGCGTCGCGCTTCGAAAAACACTTCAAGCGGCCGCTCTACCGCGTCGGTTCCCTTCGCTCAGAGCCTGGCCTCGTTCTGGCGGACAAGGGCGTAGAGCGCGCCATCGCTCCTACGGGATGGGATCATTTCAAGCCAGCCACGGGCTAACGACGCAGATCGCCCGCGTGAACGTCGCCTAGACAGGCTCCTAGGCCGAGCGGCGGACTCGTTTCGAGCGCAGGCAGGCGGTACAGACGCGGGCGGTTCGGTGAACACCGTGGTCGTCGATCTTGACAGACTGCAAGTTGGGAAGCCAGCGCCGCTTGGTCTTGTTCATAGCGTGGCTCACGCGGTTTCCCGCTCTCGGTCCCTTTCCGCAGACTTCGCAAAACTTCGCCATATGCGTCTACTCCCCAAAATGCTGCGCATTTTCGGGGTCCCGAACGTTTGAAGAAGCGGTCCGGCGCTTCGCGCCCGACTGCGTGGGTCCCCTATAAATGGTCGACCGGAGCCTTGGCTCCGGGCAACGCGGCGATGATAACATGGCAGGCAAGCAGCACGCAACCAGGATTCGCCCAGCGCCCCGAAAAGACGGGCGCCGGTGGAGGCTATGCTAAACGGCCGAGGGTACGCCAGGTTCCTCGCGGCCGGCGCCTACTTCTTACGGAAATACCGCGAAGTCGTCAACGACCTCAACGTCTATCCGGTTCCGGACGGCGACACCGGAGCCAACATGTTTCTCACGATCCGTTCCGCAGCGCTCGAGGCTTACCGGGTTCGCACGCGTGCCCTTTCCGAGGTTGCCGGCGCCGCCGCGCAGGGTGCGCTCATGGGTGCTCGCGGCAATTCCGGCGTCATCCTCTCGCAGATGCTTCGCGGTTTCGCGCACCACGTTCGGCATCGAACGGAAGTCGATACGTTTGGCGTCGCTACCGCGCTGCGCGAGGCGGCGTCCGCGGCGCGTCAAGCACTGCTCAAGCCGGCGGATGGGACGATTCTCTCGGTGGCAGATGCAGCGGCGGATGCCGCGTACCACCTGGCACTGCACGAGCCGGATCTCTTGAGGTTGCTTCATGGGGTACTGAAGGCGTCGAATGAGGCACTCGAGGCAACGCCGCTGCAGCTTCCTGCGCTCGCCCAAGCAGGCGTCGTCGACGCCGGCGGTGCAGGTCTCGTCTACCTCTTAGAAGGCGTACTGGCATTTCTTCCGGAGGTGCGAGTGCGCGCTACCGCGTTTCCCCGTCGCCCCGTACGCGCGCTCGTCTTCAACGCGCGGCAAACGTTGGGAGAGAACCGCTTCTGTACCGAGTTCGTGCTCGAAGATGCCGCTTGCGGGGCGCAGGAGCTGCGCAACGCGCTGGAAGGGCGAGGCGAATCGCTCTTAGTCGTCGGCCTGCGGCCGACGCTTAAAGTACACATTCATACCGACGATCCAAAGCGGGTCGAGGAAATTGCCGCACGCTTTGGGACGCCGACGCGGATGAAGATGGATGACATGAACGAGCAGCATCGCTTGCTCGTGGTCGAGCAGGAACGAGATCGGA
>JAKAPO010000114.1 GCA_021807065.1 bacterium | reverse complement strand
CTTTCAGTGTCTATCGAATCGAGGATGCGATCGCCGACCGTCTGGCAGCGTTTCTCCACTGGAACGATCAACAGTCACTCGACGTCGCCCTTCGCGTTATCGAAGCCAAGCGCGATCATATCGACCGGGCTGTACTTAACAAAGCCCTGGACGCCTTCGACGCATCCGATGAGGCTACACGCCGACGCCTAGCCTTTGCTCGTCGTAGGATCGAGGAGAGCTGGATCTGAGCGAGGACGCACGCGCCTTGCGCCCCTGCTACGCTCCGTTTCTCGTTTGCGGGCGGTCGCGCAAGCGGACCACGAACCTTAATCCCGACCAGACGTCGTCGATAGCGCACACTTTCACGTCGACGTAGCCCGAGCGCAGGCCGATACGACGAACGACGTTCCCATCGAGATTGGTAGCAACGCCCGAGCTTTTCTTGGGCCAGGCCAGCCATATGGCGCCTGCGGGGTCGAGCCGGCGTTTCCACGGCCCGGGCGCCGCATGCAACCGCACTGAACTCGAGCAAAAGAGAAGCGCGAAATCCGCGACGGCGCTTCTCACGCGCTGGCAATCCGCGATCGCGTTGGAAAGCTCTCGGGCGATCTCCTTCGGGATGCCGGGCAACGCGATGCGCAGCCCCGGTTTCATGCCAAGCTTCTTCGCGAGCGGCGTCTGCGAGTATCCGGCCACGGAAGCTACGGCGTCGGCCTGATCCGATAAATGTTGCCTGTTTGGTCGTCGGCGATGAACAAGGAACCTTCGGGGCCGATGGTAACGCCGGTGGGTCTTCCGATGCGCGCCGTCCCATGCTGTTGGAAGCCGCTGAGAAACGTGCGCCATTGCACGTCGGGGTCGGCCCAATCGACGGGCGTCACCGGCCGGTCACCGCGCATCGGAACGTACACGACCTGTGGCGCTGCCGCATAGGCGCCGTCAGGTCGGCGGTGCCACGAACCGTGCGCTGCGAGGAAGAGCGCACCGCGATAGCGCTTCGGGAAGGCGAATTTCCCCCTTTCGTTGTGAGGGTAGAACGTCGCGCCGATGATCGTGGAATAGGCGGGAAGTTCGACGAGCGGAACGACGACGGATTCGCAGCGGGCTCCGCCGACGTATGCAACGTGATGTTCTTCGCAATCCGGCCAGCCGTAATCGGCCCTTCCCGGGTGTGCGCTGAGATCGTCGGCAAACTCATATGGGTGGCCGAAAGGCAAGTCGTCCTGTCCAGCATCGCCGATCCACACGTGCCCGCTCGACGGGTTTACGGTCAACGCGATCGCATTGCGTATGCGCGTAGCCTTCGTCAGAGGGCGACCGCCCGTTGCAGGAAACTCGAGAACCACCGCGCGCGTCGCGTCAACCTCCGCGCAGACATTGCAAGAGGATCCCACCGAGACATAGAGGGAGCCTCGCGAGAACGCTACGGACGTGGTCTCGTGCACGTCGCCGTCGTTGCCTGGCGAGATACGGCCGGTGCGCACGCGAACGATCTTGCGCGCCGAGAGCGGGTGCTTGACGCCCGGCCGATACGCGAGCATCCAAACGCTGGTATTGGCGCCGACGTAAAGCGCGCGTTCGGCGAGCGAAAACGCGACACCCGCATTCGGAGCGTCGCCAGTGTTATCGTAGGCAGGGTGCCTCCAGAATACGCGGGCCGGCGCCGCCGCACCGGCGGCATCGGCGCGAGTGACCACGCAGACGTCGCTGCCCTCGGTGCCAACGAAGAGATCGCCGTTGGGAGCGATTGCCAGCTCGCGAGCGCGCGGCACGTTCGCAATGACGACGCCGGTAAAACCGGGTGGTAACGTGAGGCCTGCGGGCAGAGGCGCGAGTCCCGCATCTGCTGCCTCGCCTGCGCACGCCGCCGCGAGCCAGAGCGCCATGACCGTCGCGGCAGCGGGCGTCTTGAACGAGCACTGCATAGGAGTAGTATAGCGTAGATCTCTAGAGGTGCCACCGAGCCTCCACGAGGAATCCCGCGGCGTCTCGTAGAGAGGGATTACCGTGTTCCCGAAGCTTCTTGCAGCGAGCGTTTTTCTTTGTCTCTGTACCGGCATGGTCGCCGTAGCGCAGACTTCGACCACGACGAGCGTCGAGGTTTTGCGAGCAGAGAATCTCATGAGCGATGGGAAGTACCAAGACGCCCTCGCGCTCCTGAACCATGCAATCGCGGAGCACCCGCAAGACGCCCGAGCACTGGTCGATCGCGGGGACGTCTACGAAGATCTCAACGAGCAGCAATCAGCGATCGCCGATTACACCGCCGCAATTGCGATCAACCCGGAGTATGCCTACGCATATGCATCGCGCTGCGAGTCGCGGCGGGAGATCAGCCTCGACGACCTCGCGCTCGGCGATTGCAACAAGGCGATCGAACTTGATCCGCACGATGCCTACGCCTATCGTGAGCGAGCGCTCATCCGCCTGGATCAGAACCATCCACGGTCCGCGCTGCAAAACGCGCAAGAGTCCGTCGAGTTGAATGACTCGAACAGTTTTGGCTACGTGGTGCGCTGTCGCGTCTACGACGATCTCGGACGCTACGCCGACGCGCTCAAAGACTGTTCGACCGCCGCTTCCATGGGTGACACTGGTGACTGGGTATATTTCTATCGGGGCCGAGCGGAAGTCGGCACGAATGCATGGCCCGCAGCCATCGCGGATTTCAAGGCGGCGTTGCAGCGGTATTCGGGCGATACGAACGCGTACTATTGGCTTGCGCTCGCCGAGCACAACATCGGCAGTGAGAGTGAAGCCTTGCACGACGTAGCTAGCTACATCGCCGCAAGCCCCGACGATGGCGACGGGTATTTCCTTCGTGCGCGGATCGAGCAGGCTCTAGGACGCAGCGCCGACGCGGTAGCCTCGGCGCAAACCGCTTTGCATCTCTACGCGGTCGTCAACGATACGGACGGAATGGCAAACGCGCAGGCGCTGCTACGTCAGCTTGGAGCCTCCAGCACTACTCCACGCTAGCAGGTCTGATCGCCGCGGCCAAGACGCCTTCGCTCGCTTGTGCCTCGAATCGCTTGAAGTTATCGGCGAAGAGTTGAGCGAGCGTCGCCGCTTGAGCGTCGTACGCGCGTGGATCGCTCCAAGCGTTGCGCGGGTTGAGCACCGCGGCGGGGACACCGGGTACTTCCAGCGGCACGTCTAGGCCGAAGACCCCCTCGCGCTCGAAGCGATCGGGGATGCGCCCTTCGATGGCCGCGTTGACCATTGCCCGAGTATGGGCAATCGACATGCGCTTCCCGATACCGTACGGTCCACCGGTCCACCCGGTGTTTACGAGCCAGCAGTCGACGTTGTGTCTTGCGATCTTCTCGCCGAGCAACCTCGCGTAGACCGTTGGATGGTGCACCATAAACGGCGCGCCGAAACATGTGGAGAACGTGGCCTCCGGTTCGGTTACTCCTCGCTCCGTTCCGGCAACTTTCGCGGTGTAACCGGAGAGGAAATGGTACATCGCTTGCTCGCGAGAAAGCCTCGATATCGGCGGCAGCACGCCGAACGCATCCGCGGTCAGCATCAAAACGACGTTGGGATGCGGTCCGGTGCTGCCCGGTACGGTATTCGGAATGAACTCAATCGGATAAGCGGAGCGCGTATTCTCCGTTTTTGCCTCGGAATCGACGTCCAGAAGACGTGAGGACTCGTCGTAGACGACGTTCTCGAGCACCGTTGTGTACCGGTGCGATGCCGCCCAGATCTCCGGTTCGGCGATCGGAGAGAGCCGTATGACTTTTGCGTAGCATCCGCCTTCGAAGTTGAAGACACCGTCCTCCGACCAGCCGTGCTCGTCATCACCGATCAGCGGTCGGTGCGAATCGGAGGAGAGCGTGGTCTTGCCGGTGCCGGAAAGTCCGAAGAAAATCGCGAGATCGCCGGCTCGGCCAACGTTTGCCGAGCAATGCATCGGCAGAACGCCGCGTAGCGGGAGAAGATAATTCATGAGCGTGAACACCGACTTCTTTATCTCACCCGCGTAGCGCGTTCCGCCGATGAGGACGATTCGCCGGCGAAAGTTCACGAGAATGAACGTCGGCGTGCGGGTGCCGTCACGGACAGGATCTGCCGCGAAGAGCGCAGCGTCGACGACCGTAAATTCGGGGGTAAACTCGCGCGGCATCTGTTGCGGCGTGATGAAGAGATGGCGGGCGAAAAGGCTCTGCCAAGCTAGCTCGGTGTAGACGCGTATCGGAAGGCGGTATCTATCGTCGGCACCCACGTAACAATCTAGCTGATAGATATCCCGTTCGGAGAGATACGCTTGAACGCGCTCGAACAGCGCATCGAAGATGCTCTCTTCGATCGGTTGATTTACGGGGCCCCAGTCGATATGTGTCTGGCTTCCCGGCTCGCGCACGAAGAACTTATCCTTGGGAGAGCGCCCGGTGTGCGGACGAGTGTCGACGATCAACTGTCCGTCGGCGCCGAGGACACCCTCGCCGCGCCGCAGCGCATGTTCGACTAACTCCGAAGGCGACAAGTTCTCCCAGATGTTGGCCGCGGCAAGGCGGTCCGGCACCGTTAGCATGAAGTCGCTCCCCTCTTAGAATAGCCTCGCACGTTGCGCTCGGCGTGGCGCTCCGCGTCGCTTCGGCCGCTTCGCGGCCTCAACTCCACTGCGCGCCCCCACGCGGACTTCGCCGCACGAGTCCCCAATAAGACTGCTATGCATAGAGTCTCCCCGTTCTTGCTCGCTACCCTCATCGCGGCCTCCTTGCTCGCTCCGCTGCATGCTGGAGCCGCGCTGCCCTTTCGCTTCGGGGCCTTTAGAAACGGGCCCCTGGATGCCATCACCGACGTTCCCGGCGTGATGGTCGCAAACCTCACGAAAATCGAAGGCAGCAACATTCGTACGGGTGCTACCGCAGTGCTACCCGACGAGGATCCCTGGGACGAAAAGGTGGCTGCCGCTTTTCTGGCATTCAACGGCAACGGAGAGATGACCGGCACTCATTGGATCGGGGAATCCGGCTATCTGGAGGAACCGATCGTGCTGACCGATACCCTAGACGTAGGACGTGCGGATGACGGCGTCGTCAGCTGGCAGATTCGCAAGCATCCTCAGATCGGGCGCACCGACGACGTACCTCTGCCTGTCGTCGCCGAATGCGATGACCAGTATCTGAATGACATCCAAGCGCGCGCGGTCGATGCGGAAGACGTAGTTCACCTACTCGACTCGGCGCGTGGCGGACAGTTCCAACGCGGAAGCGTCGGCGCAGGAACGGGTATGCACTCATTCGGTTTCAAAGGGGGAATCGGCTCCGCGTCACGCGTCGTTCCCGCCTCGGTTGGCGGCTACACCATTGGGGTGCTCGTGAACGACAACACCGGCAACCGCAGGCAGCTGAACATCCTCGGCGTTCCAGTCGGCGAACGTCTGGCATCCTACGAGCTGCCGAGCGTACCGCATGCGAAGCCACGCGGACGCGCGGCTTCCGGTTCGATCATCGTCGTAATCGCGACGAACGCGCCGCTCGATTCGCGCCAGCTCCACGCACTTGCTCTGCGCGCCGCGCTCGGTATGGGGCGTACGGGTTTGGACTCGGACGTCGGGAGCGGCGATCTTTTCATCGCGTTCTCGACGGCGCGAATCTATCACCACACCGGTCACTTTGTCGTGACCGCGCCGCAGGGTGCGGTACTCATCGACGACGATCGGCTCGACGCGCTTTACGCCGCAACCGCCGAGGCGACGCAAGCCGCAATTTACGACGCACTCTTCGAGGCGACGACGATCACCGGGCAATACGGCCGAACGATCCACGCTCTCCCACGGGCGCGCGTACTCGAAATGCTGAAATCTGCTGGAGTCATTCACTCGAATTGAAGTTCCGCCGGACTCGTTAATTGGGAGATACGAATTTGTCATGAAGATTAAGTTGGGCACCGTGGGGCATTTCGGGCTCGCCGTCCGCGAGCCACGCAAGAGCGCCAGGTGGTGGAAATCGCTCTTCGATCTGCGTGAGGAGCCGTTCAGCAATCGCGACGTTGTCGGGCTCTCCAGCCAGGATGTTACGATCGTTCTCATGCGAGGCGTACCACGCCCGAAGGCGATCGAGCATATGTCGTTTCATCTGCCGAACCTCAAGGCGTTGCGGAGCGCGCTCGCAACGCTGAAGCGGCACCGTGTTGCGGTCGAGGACCCCGGCGACGAGATCGGGCCGGAGGGCCCTGGCTCGAAGAACCTCGGCCTTTGGTTCCGCGATCCCGACGGTTATCGCTGGGAGCTGTCGGTGCTAGCGCGAAGCCGGCGGTAAGGGGCGCTAAAGACAGCCATCGCAAGCAGGATCGGTGGCGCCAGGAGGCCGTCGACCGCGAACGTCGTCAGGTGGCTGCAGCGTCGAGCG
Organism: bacterium; assembly: GCA_021807065.1. Classification (GTDB taxonomy): domain Bacteria; phylum Vulcanimicrobiota; class Vulcanimicrobiia; order Vulcanimicrobiales; family Vulcanimicrobiaceae; genus Tyrphobacter. Next base: position 1,165 of record JAKAPO010000114.1, on the reverse strand, counting down.
GTTGATCTGGATTCCGGTAGAAGCGCGAGCAATTCTTACCGGCGAGCTTCGCGGCATACAGCGCTTCATCGGCTGCGAAAAAGATCGCTTGCGCGTCCGTTGCATCGTCCGGATACATAGCGATGCCGATCGATGCTGGGACCTCGGCTTCCCGGAGGGCGTTCAGGATACGTTCGGCCGCCTTGTTCGCAGCGCTGCGTGACGTGCGGATCATAACCAGTACGAACTCGTCACCGGCGTAGCGCGCGACGATGTCACCGCGGCGCGCATTTCGGGTGAGGACTTCGGCAAAACGGCGCAGCGCCGCATCGCCCATACTGTGTCCGCGCGTGTCGTTGACCGTCTTGAGATCGTCCAGGTCCAGAATGGCGAACGCGAGCGGGGTCCCGTAGCGTTCTGCAGTTCTCAGCTCGTGCTCGAAAAGCTCGTGGAGCGCTCGGCGGTTGGCGATCCCCGTAAGGCTGTCGGTAAGCGCGAGGCGCTGCGTCTCTTCGAGGAGCCGGCGCGTCTCTTCATACAACCGGGCGTTCTCGATTGCAATCGCGGCCTGCGAAGCAAAGTCGAGGAGCATCCGCATTTGGTTGTCGCTGATCTCGTTCTTCGGGGGATCGTCTGCATAGAGAATCCCGCGCAGGACGTTCCTCGTGAACAATGCGGCAGCGCAGTAGAAGTGACGCGTATCGTCGAGAGGCGCGCGTTCGTCATGTGCGGATCCGAAGGCGAGCTGTTCCTCGCCTCGTGCGATCGCCTGGAGCGCCGAATCGGGGCGGTACGCGCGCTCATCGGCCGAAGGTTCGACTCCTCCGTCGCGCGTGCACTCCAGGCGACGCAGAATTGTGCCGGATTCTAGGACGTCGAAGAGGATGACTCGGCCGAACTTGAGCGCCTCGATCGCGCCGCGCAGAACCGTGGACAGAATGTCGGTCAGCTCGAGCGAGGAACCGAGAGTGGAGAAAACCTGCTGCAGGACGAAGAGTTCTTCGACTTGTTGGGCATACTCGTCCCGCTCGGCTTCCAGCGTTGCTAGGCGCTCCTGCAATTGCGCTATCTTCGAGCGCAGTGCGTCGATATCGTCCGGAGGAGCAGGAGCGGCACCCATCACTCGCGTCTAAGAGTTAACCAAGTGCGTCAGTTCGTTCACCTTCACGTTCACTCGGAATAGATC
>JAKAPO010000113.1 GCA_021807065.1 bacterium | reverse complement strand
CGCCATCACCGGTTTCGAACTTTCGAGCACGCTGCTCATCACCGGCGGCGCGCTCGTCGGCGCGAGCGGCACTATTCTCACCGTCGCGATGAGCCGCGCGATGAACCGTCCGCTCACCAACGTGCTCTTCGGCGCCTTCGGCGCCGCCGGCGGCGCGGAACCCGCCGCCGGCGGGAAACAGCAAAACGTGCGCAGCGTCTCGGTCGACGACGTGGCCGCGATGCTCGCGTACGCATCGAAGGTGATGTTCGTCCCCGGATACGGCATGGCGGTCGCGCAGGCGCAGCACGGTGTCAAAGCGCTCGCCGATCAGCTCGAGAAGCGCGGCGTGAAAGTCCTCTACGCGATACATCCGGTCGCGGGGCGCATGCCCGGTCACATGAACGTGCTGCTCGCCGAAGCGAACGTGCCGTACGAACAACTGCTCGATCTCGACGACGCGAACGCCGAGTTCCCGACCACCGACGTCGCGCTCGTCATCGGCGCCAACGACGTCACCAACCCGGCCGCGCGTAACGTCAAGTCGTCACCGATCTACGGCATGCCGATCCTCGATGTCGACAAGGCCGCGAACGTCGTCGTGCTCAAGCGCTCCATGCGCTCCGGCTTCGCCGGCATCGAAAACCCGCTCTACGAGCTGCCGAACTGCTCGATGTTCTTCGGCGATGCGAAGGTTTCGGTCGACGCGCTGACCGCAGCAGTAAAGGAATTGTAAACGGTCGCGGCCGCCGGCAAAGGAGGCCGAACAATTGAGGCGTATGGACGAGCTGCTCGGCCGGGTGATGAGCGTTGCCGAATCGCAGATGACGGTGATGCTCGAAGGCGACGGTGCTCGCCAAGAGGATTGCCGCATCGGCAGCATCATCAAGGCGCCTGCAAACGACCACGCGGTCGTAGGGGCGATTGCCGCGACTCGGCTCGATTCGAACGGACACGCGCATAAAATCCTCGTCGTCGATCTGCTCGGCGAGCTGCTCCGCGACCGCGACGATCGGGTACGGTTCAATGCCGGCGTCTCGTGCTATCCGCTCAGCGGCGCACCGGTGACGATCGCAACCGAAGCGGACGTGGCCACGGTATACGAGCGGCCGGCGCAATCGGCGATCCGCGTCGGTACGCTCTTCCACGATCGGGAACGCCCGGCGTATCTCCTTGTAAACGAGCTGCTCTCCAAACACTTTGCGATCCTCGGTTCGAGCGGCTCGGGGAAGTCGTGCGCGGTGACGTTGCTGCTCTCCGCAATTCTCGCCGAGCATCCATACGCGCACGTCGTCCTGCTCGATCCGCACGACGAGTATGCCGCGGCGTTCGGCGGCATTGCCGAGATCGTCAACGTCGAGAATCTCCAACTTCCGCTCTGGCTCTTCGACTTCGAGGAGATAGCGCGCATCCTCATTCACGCCGGAAACGAACACGAACGCGAAGCGCAAGGATTGATTCTCAAGGAGGCGGTGACGAGAGCGCGCCGCCACCATGCCGGGAACAGCCGCGATGCGATGTCGATCACCGTCGATACGCCGGTCCCGTTCCGCTCCTCCGATCTGCTGCGGTTTCTCTACGAATCGATGGGGCGGCTCGACAAGCCGGATACGGCGCTGCCATACCTTCGCATCAAGTCGAGGCTCGAGTCGCTGCGAGACGACCCGCGCCTCGCGTTCATGTTCTCCGATTTCCATCCCGATACGCTCTCGAGAATCGCCGGTCGCATCTTGCGCATTCCGGTCGACCGCAAACCGCTGACCATCGTCGATCTCTCCGGCGTGCCGTCCGAAATCACCGACGTCGTCGTCTCGCTCACCTGCCGCCTGATATTCGACTTTACGGTTTGGTCGGAGCGCAGACGGATGCCGCCGGTGTTGCTCGTCTGCGAAGAGGCGCAGCGCTACGCTCCGGCTGACGAGCGTATCGGCTTCGCGGCGACGACGCGTGCGATCACGCGCATCGCAAAAGAGGGACGCAAGTACGGCATCTCGCTCGCGCTCGTCTCACAGCAACCCTCGGAACTCTCGGTTGCGGCCGTCGCGCAGTGCGGAACCATCATGGCGATGCGATTGGGAAGCGATGCCGACCAGCAGTTCGTCGCCCGCGTTCTTCCCGACGCGGCAAAGGGAATGCTGAGCGCGCTCTCCAGTTTACCGACGCGTCAAGCCATCGTCTCCGGTCGAGGCGTTCCGCTTCCCATGCGCATTCGTTTCGACGAGCTGCCGGCGCAGCGGCGCCCGCGCAGCGAGGCGGCGGAGTTTTCGAGCGCCTGGCAACGCGACGATGCCGACGCACGCTTCTGCGACGACGTCGTACGCCGCTGGCGCTCTCAGAGCCGCCAGTCGTAGGCGTTCCACGTCGGCAGAAACGCGTTCGGCGAGAAACCATGGAGGCGCGCGCGGTACGCGTAGATGTACTCGGCATTGAAGAGATAGAGCACCGGCACCTGCGCCGCGACGATGCGCGCGATACGTCCGTAGAGCGCTTTGCGTTCGCTCTGCGAGATCGTCGCCAGTGCACGGCGTTCGAGCGCATCCACCTGCGCATTGCAGAAGCGCATGTAGTTCGACGGGCCGTGGCAGCCGAGCACGCTCGAATCGTCCGGATCGGCGCCCATCGTCCACGGAACGTAGGCGAGATCGTAGTTGCCGCTGGCGAGCGTTCCGGTGACCGGTAGAAACAGCTGCGCGTTGCTGATGCTCTTGATCGTCACGCCGATCCCGACTCTGCGCAGTTCGTCCTGCACCTCGGTCGCGATGCGAACGCCGCTCGCGGTCTCGGGAAAGGCCACGTAGACGAGCTGTAACCGCCTGCCGTTCTTCTCCCTGATGCCACCCGGACCGCGGCGCCATCCGTCGGCGTCGAGCAACGCCGCGGCGCCCCTGGGATCGAAGGATGGCTCGCGCACCGCCGGATTGTACGCCCACGAAAACTGCGGCTGCAGCATGTTCGTCACCGGATACTGCCCGAGCGTGATGCGCCGCGCGATCCCGGCGCGATCGATCGCCATCGCCAGCGCTCGCCGTACGCGCACGTCGTCGAGCGGTGGATGCGACAGGTTGATCGCAATGCCCGCAACGACCGCCGTCGGTACGCGCACGAAATCGATCCCGGGCTTACCGCGCAGCAGCGCCCACTGCACCGGCGCAACGAGATTCCAATCCAGTTGTCCCGATTGCAACATCAGCATGTTCGTCGACGGATCGGGAATGATGCGCAGATCGAGACTGCGCACCTTCGGTTCGCCGCGCCAGTAACGCGGATTCGCCGCCAGCCGGATGTCCACGCCCCGCGCCCACGAGACGAAGCGATAGGGCCCGTCGACGACGCTGGGGTCGCTGCCGAACGATGACTCCTCGAGCGGTGCCTGCACACGCAGGACGTGGGCCGGCAAGACGAACTGCGGCGAGAATCCATAGGAGAAATACGTCATCACCGCGGGCGCCCAAGCGTGCCTCAGATGGAAGACCACCGTGTGCGCGTCGGGCGCGGTTGCGCGGTCGATGAGATCGTAGCCCTCATGCGAGCGCACCGGATTTCGCGGATCGAGGATGGCGCGGAGCGTGAAGAGCACGTCGGCGCTAGTCACCGGAGTACCGTCGCTCCAACGCACGTTCGGGCGAAGACGATAGCGAATCGTGCGGCCGTCGGCCGAGATGCCGCCGTTCTGGACGGTAGGAATCTCGCTAAGCAGCTCCGGGATCGGACGGCCCTTGCTGTCGATGTCGATGAACGGCTCGAAGAGCAGACGGTCGACTTGCTGTTCGACCGAAGAGGCGTCGGGATGCATGAAGAGCGGATCGAGGGTCGTGGGGTCGGCTGCAAGATTGAAGACGACTACGCCCGGCGGCAGCCGGCCGGATCCGGCACAAGCGCTCAGCAGCAGGGCCGAGAGCAAGAGGCATTGCCTCGAACAAATGCGGCGTGTTAGGCTGATAACTCCGAACATTCTCCTAAAAAGCCAAGGAATCACCGAATATGCTAGCCCGGAACGATGAAATCAAGGAAATTGACGAGCTCGACCTGAGGCTGCTCGAGGCGCTTCAACGCAACGCCCGAGCGACCTTCGCCGAGTTGGGAAGCCTGATTGGGCTCAAGCCGCCTGCCGTGCACGAGCGGGTGAAGCGCCTCGAGCGGCACGGACACATCCGCGGCTACGGGGCGCGCCTCGACGGGCCCCGCCTCGGCTACGCGCTGACTGCGTTCGTGAGCTGCTACACGACGCCCGATTGCGATTACGACGATTTCATGCGGCGTCTCTCGTCGCTACCGGAAGTCTGCGAAGTGCACTCGGTCGCCGGCGAAGAGAGCTATGTTTGCAAAGTCGTCACGCGTTCGACACAGCATTTGGACGATCTCCTGGGGCGCCTGAAAGCGATGCGTGGGATGGCCCGCACGCGTACTACCATCGTCCTGTCGACACCGTACGAGCGCGAAGGGATTGCGCTGGCATGACGGCGCACGCCCCGGCTAAGCCAGTCGACCGCTTCGGCACGCATCGCGTCGTCGAACCGCATGGCGCTTTGCCGCAGGCAGCTCTGAGGCTCGATGCGACGCCGGTTGCATTCGAGAACGAAATCCTCTGCGACGTCGAGGCGCTCAACATCGACTCCGCATCGTTCACGCAGATGCGCGAGGCATGCAGCGACGATCCAAAGGCCATCGGGGAACTCATCAGCGCGACCGTGCGCGAACGTGGCAAGCAGCATAATCCTGTGACGGGTTCGGGAGGCATGTTCGTCGGCCGCGTGCGTGAGATCGGCGAGAGGCTACGCTCGTCCATTGCGTTAAAGCCGGGCGACCGCATTGCGTCGCTTGTCTCGTTAACGCTGACGCCGCTGCATCTGGAGGAGATCCTCGACGTCGATCTCGAGACCGCCCGCGTGAGCGTGCGCGGCACGGCGGTGCTCTTCGAAAGCGCGGGATGGTCGAAATTACCCGGTGATCTCGACGACCGGGTCGCCCTCGCGGTTCTCGATGTCGCCGGCGCGCCCGCACAGGTGTCGAGGCTCTGCAAGCCCGGTATGAGTGTGCTCGTCATCGGCGCGGCCGGGAAGAGCGGCATTCTCTCCTGCGCGCAAGCCAAGCATCGCGTCGGCGAGAGCGGACGCGTCATCGCCGTCGTGCATTCGGCGGCGTCGGGCGGCGCTGCCATCTTACGCAAAGCCGGTCTCGCGAATACGGTCGCAGAGGCGGACGCGCGCGATGCGACGGCGCTGGCGTCACGCGTCGCATCCCTGCTGCCGGAGGGCGCGGATCTCGTGATCAACTGCGTGAACTGCCCCGGTACCGAAAGCGCATCGATCCTGTGCGCCAAGGAGGGCGGCACGATCTACTTCTTTTCTATGGCAACATCGTTTACGGCGGCGGCGCTCGGCGCCGAAGGGTTGGGGAAAGACGTTACCATGATCGTCGGCAGCGGTTACGCTCCCAACCACGCGCGGATCGCACTCGAGACGTTGCGTTCTCATCCCGCCATCCTCGCATACTTCACCGACGTCTACGGAACGAAAAAATGATAGAGACACTGCACGAAAAAGCACCGGCTTCGCCTGAAACCTACGCCTATCGCAACCTGCTCGAAGGCGAGTTCTGGCGCCGTATTCCCGCCTATCGCGACGTCGATGAAGCGACGTTCCTCGACCATCTCTGGCAGCAGCGCCACTCGGTAAAGACGCCGGAGGAGCTGCTCGAGACGGTTCGCGAGCTGGCCTCGCCGGAGTTCATCCGCGATGCCGAGCTCGGATTTCACCGCGCTCCGATGGCCGTGCGCGTCTCTCCGTATGCGATCGCGCTCGTCGATTGGAGCAATCCCTACGGCGACCCGATTCGCCGGCAGTTCATTCCGGTTGCGTCGGCGCTGCTTCCCGATCACCCGCGTCTGGTGCTCGATTCGCTGCACGAGCAGGCCGACTCGCCGGTTCCAGGGCTCGTGCACCGCTACGTCGACAAGGCGCTCTTCCTGCCGCTCGCGGTCTGTCCGGTCTACTGCCGTTTCTGCACGCGCAGTTACGCGATCGGTCCCGACACGGAAAACGTCGACAAAGTCGAGCTCGCCAAGACGCCCAAGCAGTGGCAAGACGTCTTCGCGTATATCGCGAGCCGTCCAGAGCTCGAAGACGTCGTCATCTCAGGTGGCGACGTCTATCAGCTGCCGCCGAAGAACATCGAGTTCATCGGCAATACGCTGCTCGATATCCCGCACGTGCGGCGCATGCGCTTCGCCTCCAAAGGCCCGGCGATCATGCCGATGAAGCTGATCACCGACACGGCGTGGGTCGACGCGCTCGCCAAGGTCGTGGAGCGCGGGCGCGCCATGGGCAAGGACGTCGTCCTGCACACGCACTTCAATGCACCCGAAGAGATCACCGAAATCACCCGCCGTGCGATGCGCGTGCTCTTCGAGCGCGGCGTCTTCGTGCGCAATCAATCGGTACTGATCCGCGGCGTCAACGACAAGCCGGAGCGCATGCAGCGCTTGGTCAAACGGCTCGGTTACGTGAACGTGCATCCCTATTACGTGTACATGCACGACATGGTCAAAGGCGTCGAAGATCTGCGCACGACGATTGCGACGGCGGAGAACGTCGAAAAGTTCGTCCGCGGCAGCACCGCCGGCTTCAACACGCCGACGTTCGTCTGCGACGCGCCGGGAGGTGGAGGCAAACGCGACGTTCACTCGTACGAACACTACGACAGAGAGAACGGCATCGCGGTCTACGCCGCGCCCTCCGTAAAGCCGGGACGCGCCTTCCTGTACTTCGATCCGATCGACCAGCTCTCGCCGGCCGCGCAAGCGCGCTGGCGTGACGAAACCGTGGCGCGGGAGATGATTCACGAAGCCTTGCGGCGCGCCGGCCAACGGGACGAAGCCCTCGTCATCGCGTAGGCGTTCCGCGTGAAGCGGCGCATCTGCGTCTTCTGCGGCGCACGGCCGGGGCGTAACGGTATCTACTTGCAGATCGCACGCGATGCGGCGCGTTCGATTGCGGCGCACGGCTACGGCATCGTTTACGGCGGAGGCCGCGTCGGCATGATGGGGGCGCTCGCCGACGGCGCGCTCGCGGCGGGCGCCGAGATCGTGGGCGTGATTCCCGAGGCGCTCGCCGCGGCGGAGGTCGCGCATTCGGGCATCACGCAGCTGCACGTCGTCGAGTCGATGCACGCGCGCAAAGCGATGCTCGAACGGTTGAGCGACGCGTTCATCGCGTTGCCCGGTGGAATCGGCACGATGGACGAGCTCTTCGAGACGCTGACCTGGCGGCAGCTACGCATCCACGACAAACCGGTCGGCATTCTCAACGTCGACGGTTACTACGATCCGCTGGTGAAGCTGCTCGATAGAATGCTGGCAGAGGGATTGCTCCCGCAAGCGACGCGCAATTTGGTCACTGCGCGAGCATCGATCGAGGAGATTCTCGACGCCTTCGCGCTCTAGGAGTTTGCTGAAAAACGCGGCGCTTTAGTGTACAATTGGTTCATGAGATCAAGCGACCTCCAACAACGCGCGATGCTGTATCATGTCAATGACGAGGAGATGATCCCGACCGATCATCCGCTGC
>JAKAPO010000112.1 GCA_021807065.1 bacterium | reverse complement strand
AATTTGCCGACCACCTTGCCGAGCGCGAGCGGAAAGAGGAAGAGAACGGAAAGCGGTTGCGTGGTCGCAAGCCGCAACCACCGCCTGTTGACGAAAAGCAGAACGTCAACCTCACCGACCCCGAAAGCCGCATCATGAAAGACCGTCGCGGCTTTCTTCAAGGCTACAATGCGCAAGCGGTGGTCAGCGAAGATCAGGTGATCCTTAGCGCGGAGATCACCCAGCAAGCCAACGACGTCAACCAGTTGGAACCGATGCTTAAAGCGGCCGATGCGAACCTGGATGCGCTCAGCCGCCTCGCCGTGGTCGGAACGGTTCTTGCCGATGCCGGATACTGGAGCGAAGAGAATGCGACGGGCGAGATTGCCTTCGAGCACGACCTCCTCATCGCGACGCGCAATCGCCATCGCGCGCGGGAAGCGTTCGAAGCACAAGGTTCACCACGTGGGCGGATTGCGGAACGCGCGACACCACGCGAGCGCGTGGAACGGCGCCTGCGAACCAAGGACGGGCGCGAAACCTACGCTCGCCGTGGGGTGATCGTGGAGCCGGTGTTCGGTCACATCAAGGAATGCCGTCGTGGCCGGCGCTTCATGCGGCGCGGCATGACGGCCTGTTCGAGCGAGTGGAAGTTGATGGCCACCGCGCATAACCTTTGCAAGTTACACACCGCAAAACGCAAAAAGTTACTCGTAATTTCAGCGGAACACGGTCAGCCACGGCGCTAACGTTCAGGCTAACGAGGCGTCTTACAACCATTCCGCGTCGGTCATGTTAGCGATTCGCCACGCCGCTGACACATGCGCCCGCACGGCGCTCGTCGCTGCACTACAGTCTCACAGCTGGCCGCTTTTGGGTGTCCCCCGGGGACCGGGCCAGGCGGCTTGAAGCAAGGGGCGACCTAGCGCGCGGCCCCGCACACTACTTGCGAAAAATGAAGTGCTTGCTAACGAAATAATTCACGGGGAACAGCGTGGGGATGCAGATAAGACGCGCTTGCATGGTGTTCAGTGGGAAATACGTCGTCAGCACGGTGACCGCTGCCAGCAAGAGCGCCCACAACGCGACCTGACCGATGAAGTATGCCGCGGCCTGAACCGACAAGGTCTTCTTCGCCGCCTTGAACACGATATAGCGTAGCGCGCAGAACTGAAAAATCGCCGAACAGCTATAGCCGACTGACACCGCCACGGGTTGATAGAGCCGCCCCGCGAGAGCAGCATGCAGCACGGCCAGTTCCAGGGCAAGCGCGGCGACGCTCACCAATCCATAGGGCACGAACGAACGAGAGAAAGGTCCATGCTCTACGGCGGCTTTAAGGCGCGCAGCCATGCGAGCGAACAGATAGGTCAGCGGTCGGACCAGCGGGGGGTGTGCCCTGCAACGTGACTCCGCGCTACGAGTCGAAGCAGGGCTGGAGGCCATCTCATTATGGGCTCCGTGGCAAAATGAGAGCGCACCCGAGAAAGACGAAACCGAGATAGTCTTCTGCGTGATGCGAGTAGCGAACCACGATGCGTCGATAGTTCTGAAGGCAAGCGAAGAGGCGTTCGACTTCCCAACGAAGTTTGTACCGGCGCCGGGGGGAACCGTCTTGGGGGGCGGGCCGGCGACGATTCCAGCGGTGCGGAGCAATCATGCCGGCGCAGGCTACGTCCACAATGAGGTGTTCCGGGCGTTCCTTCAGTAACCCGTGGCGCGGAAATTTATCAGCGAGCGTTACTTCATGCGGTGAAGCACTCTCGATGCATAGGGCGATAGAAAAAGCAGCGCCGTCTGTGGTTCCCATGATCTTGGTTCCGCTGCCGCGTTTGGTCTTCCCGATGCAAGAGCTCCCCTCTTTGCCGAGGTGAACGTGCCGGTGGCGAAACTCTCTCGAAGATCGATACCATCGCGTTCGCGCAAGTCCCGTGCAAGTTGTTCGAGGATCCGTCTGAAGACGCCGGCTTGGGCCCATTGCTGGAGCCTTCGGTGGCACATCTGATACGAAGGGCATTGATCGGGGAAATCGCGCCACGGCGCTCCGGCTCTCAACACCCGAAGGACGCCATTGAGAACCGCACGCGAATCCTTCCAGGGTCGATCCCGGCCATCGTCTCAAGGTCTTGGTCGAGGGATCTGCGGTCGAGGACGGACCACCGCTCGTCCGCAAAACCCATGAACGCAAGCGTACGGGATTCCTCTCAAGAAACGCTAGACCCGGTTTACGAGACGCGCTTTAGTAGCATAGTGGGTCGATCCTAACGACGCTCGCCGGTCCGCACAGAGTCGCGACGGCCACGTGGTAGGTCGAGATCATCGGCTGCGGTTCCGGTAATTGACGCAATGGAGGTTCGCGGTATTCGGCTCGCGGTCAAGTAAGTCCGGCCGACATATTCGCCAAGCACCCCGAAGAAAAACATCTGAACACCGCCGATAAGCAGCACTGCGACCATCAGCGAGGCCCAGCCAGCTGCGTAGATCGTGAAGTCCTGGGGATCGAAGAGTCGATACGCTGCCACGGCGATCGCAAGTATAACGCCACCGCACGCAAAGAACAGCCCGAGAACCGTAACTAGGCGCAGGGGAGCCGTGGAAAAGGAAAACGCAAGGTGCGACCAGACCTGCACGGACTTCGTGAATGTGTACGTGCTGCGCCCAGCAACGCGGGCGTAATGCTTTGCCGGAATCTGCGCAATCCGGGATGTCACCTGGAACAGAAGGCCATCCACGTATGGTTGGCGCCCTTCGTAGGCGCAAATCATTTTGGCGACGTCGCGGCGCAGAATCTTGTACGGCGAGAGATAGATTCCCCTCGGCTTGCGAATGACCCACTGAGCGAACCTATCGTTGAATTGGCTGCCCAAGTTTTTCCATAGCGCCTGTTGTTTTGAGGTAAAGTTGGCATAGACGACATCTGCTTCGGTTTGTTCCAAGGCCGCCACGAGTCGCGGCAAGTCATCTGGATCGTGCTGCAGGTCGTCGTCCATGATTGCGATGTATTCGCCCCGTGCTAAGTCGAGGCCGGTCAGTATGGCGCAATCTTGCCCGAAGTTTCGTCGTAGGTCTACGCCAATAACGCCAGGGTGCGACTGGCTAAGCTCGCATATCGCCCGCCACGACCCATCCGGTGAGTCATCGTTGACCAAGATAATCTCATACGTCTTTGAGGCGCGGTCCATCGCTTGCGTAATGGCGGAGACCAGGGGGCGCAGACAGTCTTCGGAACGATATACCGGCACGACGATGGAGAGTTCCGGCTCGAGTTTCGGCGACCTCATCCTATGAACACCTCGCTCGCTTTAGCAATCGGTTACCCCCAATCGCGTAGGGCGAAACGCGGAAACCGACTCGATAACGCGGTCTTGGTCGCTCGGCGTCATACCGGTGTAGAAAGGCAGCCGGAGAAGACGCTCACTTACGGATTCCGCCACCGGACAGTCGCCGGTACGCCCGCCCAGCCGCTGCCCCATTTCGGACGAGTGCAGTGGAATATAGTGAAAGGTTGCGGTTATACCGGCATTCTTTAGGTGCGAAATAAGGGCTTGCCGGCTCTGGACGTCGGGCAGCATGAGATAGAACATGTGATAGGGTTGCTCGCAGTATGGAGGAACGTAAGGGAGACCGACGCCGACCTGTTTGGCCCAATCCGCCAGTCCTTCCGCATAGTGATTCCAAAGCGCCTCGCGCCTTTGTTGAATCGACTCGTATGCCTCCAATTGCGCCCACAGGAACGCCGCCAACATGTCGGATGGGAGATAACTTGAACCGAGTGCTACCCACGTGTACTTGTCAATCTCTCCCCGGAAATAACGGCTGCGATTCGTCCCTTTTTCCCGTACAATCTCGGCTTGTTCAATGTAGCCACGATCGTTGATAAGGAGTGCGCCGCCTTCACCGCACGTTACATTCTTAGTTTCGTGAAAGCTTTGGGTAGCGAACGCGCCAAACGTTCCCAGATACCTGCCATGGTATCTGCCGAATAGGCCGTGCGCGTTATCCTCAACGACCGCGATCCCATGCTTCTGCGCCGTTGCCACGATGCTGTCCATTTCGCAACCGACCCCTGCGTAGTGCACGGCAACGAGTGCCCTTGTTCTCGGCGTTACCAGCAACTCCAGCGCCCGTTCGTCGATATTCAGCGTGTCGGGCCGGATATCTGCAAAGACAATACGCGCGCCACGCAGCGCAAATGCGTTGGCGGTAGCGACAAATGTGAACGATGGGACAATGACTTCATCCCCGGGTTCAACGCCGAGCAATAACGCCGACATTTCGAGCGCGTGCGTGCAAGAGGTCGTCAAGAGGGCTTTCGGGACGCCAAGCGTCCGTTCAAAGAAGTCGTGGCATTTGCGCGTGAAAGCCCCGTCGCCGGAGATGCGGCCGTACGCGATCGCGTCTGACATATACGCTCGCTCGCTCGCAACCGAAGTAGGCCGGTTAAACGGAATGGCTTCGTTGGGATGCATCGCTGCGAAAGATTCGCCATCCCAGGCGGGCGACCTTCGCGGCGGCGGAGCGCCTCGGCCCGGCCGGTGCCGGCGCGCAAGCTCAGCCAACCATTGAACCACGAAGCCGGCAGGATCGCTTCTTGCGGTCGTATTGCCGACGACCTGGAGCACGCGCATTGGATAAGCCCAAGCATTGCTGGACAGAGGCGCCGGAACCCAAGCGGCGACCATATCGCCGTTTTGGGAAGGCAGAAGTTTGGTCCAACTGACAACGATATATACGGTCCACGTCACTTCCTGATTCAGGCGAGCGCACACGGCAGACTCCCCGTTGTCCTGAGCGTTGAACGGTTCTTTCGCCGCTTTTGAACTGCCCCCCGAGGTTTCGAGCGGAGCATAGCTGACCCCGAAAGCCGGTTATTTCCTGTGGCGTCGCCGGTAACGACATAGTCGATTGCTATGCATGCGTTCGCACGTAGGTCATGCCGCGTTCTCCAGCGTACATGGCCAGTGCTGATCCTGCAGAAACAATTTATCGGGATACACTAGCCTTGCGTTGTCGGGTAAAGGACTGGCGCGGTGTCTGTGCATTGCCGCTCGACCCGTTCCCCGTCCCTCCCCATTGGAACTGTTCGTGAGGTTTTCCCTCAAGGAGCTCGCCCAGCAAGTTTCATCGAGAGGGTTATGGATCGTTCGTGTAGCTGTTACCTTCACGCAAAGCTCCCCGCGCTAGGCAGGGGCTGGATTTTCCAGTCCGCGTATAGTCCCAGTAAGTCGCAGAGGAGTGCGGAGAGGCCCCCTACCGCGATTAAGAGAGGGTGTTTGGTCCGCGACGATAGGAGTAATGCACTCCGCCGCATCGCGGGGCCTTCATGTCAGCATCAGTGGCATCGCACTTGCGCGCGCCTCGTCGCCGCTGGCCCCTTTCTGAAAAGCAACGGATCGTCGAGCTTGCGCTGCGCGAGGGCGCATCGATTTGCGCGGTTGCGCGTGAACAGGGCGTCCACCCAACCAGCCTGTGTCATTGGCGGGCGCGCTACTGTGCTGGGAAACGGGGGCCGTCAACGTCGGCGCAGCGAGTTCGCGCCAGCGCGCCAAGTCCGCGGTTGCTCCCCGTGACGATCGCCCCTGCGTCTTCGTCCTCGCACCGGTCTCCGCATTCGGCTGCATACAGCGGTAGCGTTGTGGCTCGCGTTTTCGGCTAGCGCGACGCTGCGGAACGAGAGTGCGGCGCTGGACGCCGCCTTGGTGTGCGCCTTGGTCGCGCAGTTGCGGCGATGAGCGTCGTGGTAACCGGGATGGCGAACGGGGTGGTGAGCGGCATGCGCGGCCGGCTGCCGGCACGACGGACATGCGCAAGGGGTTTACCGGACTGAGCGCCCTGGTGCAGAACGCGGTAGCGAGCAGTCCGCTCTGCGGTCATTTCTTCGTGTTTCGCGGGCGGCGCGGCGATCTGATCAAGCTCTTGTGGTGGGACGGAACGGGATTGTGCTTGATGGCAAAACGGTTGGAGCGCGGCCGCTCCATCTGGCCGCAAGCACAGAGTGGAGGCGTATCGTTGAGCGCGGCGCAACTCTCGATGCTGCTCGCGGGAATCGAGGTTGACTATCACGGCTGCGCCGATGGCGATATATACCCAGCACAGGGAGATTCGATCCACGCCGAATACGCGGGAGAGCACCCCCCTTAGCCGAGCCTCTGGGCCAAAGGATGGCTGGGCCGACCCCATGAATCACGGGAAATCGTATCGCGGTCGCATAGGAGGCTCCAGTTGGCGGTCCAGACTAATGTCTCAACTAATCGTCCCTTAGGTCGCGTGTCTTCCCGCTGGATCTACATCGCCATCGGCGTAGCAGTGATAATCAACCTCGTTATGCTGCTCGCCTACCAACACTACCTCGCAGGCGATTTCCCGTTCCAAGATGAAATCGGCTACGTAAATCGGCTGCATCAACTGGCCGTAACAGGCTTTCCCCATTTTCTTTTCGATCGGTATTGGAATTACTTTACACCATCGTATTTCCTGATCTGGTACGGATTTTATAAGCTCAGCCACCTGAACATAGAAACCGTGCGGTACACCGGTGCGGTGGTGAGCGCGTCGGTCTCGCTGCTGCTTTGCGTTTTGCTCTTCCGAAAAGCACAGCGCTTCGACATGCTGACAATCTTGGTCGTACTCAGCGCTCCGTTTGTCATCTGTTCATACAACTATTGGGCTTCATATAACCAATCAATGGAATCCGTCGCGCAGCCACTCGTTTTTGGACTGTCCCTCGGCCTTATTTGGATTGCGGAGAGATTTTTCAGCGCCGTCGATTCGGGCGAGAAGATACAACGGGTCTTGTCATGGGCGGCGTTGGGCACACTGGTTTGGGTTTTCGCGGCGGGAATCTACCCCCCACCGCTGGTGATTCCGGTGACCGTTATGCTCACTCGCTGGTTATTGCTGCGGCGCGTGGATGTCGCAATGGTCGTACTCGGGGCACTGGCGATCGCGCTTCCGCTTACCTATGTAATGCTGGGTGAAGGGCTCAGGACGGGATGGTCGGCCTCGAACGCGGGCTTCGGCTTGCGTGACGTGCTTCACGCAGTCGCGGCCGCTGTTGCGCTATCGGGTAACGCGCTCTTCTCTCCCGGTACCGCTCTCCAGGAAGTGTTAGCATGGTTGCTGGGGTCAGGACTCTTGCTGGGGCAACTGGCATGTGCAGTTTATACCGTACGCCTCCCATTAGCTCAGCGCTCGCGCTTTTTTGTTCCTTTAGCGCTGATGATCTACAATGCGTTCGTGCTACTCGAGATCATTGGGGCGCGCCTGCATTATCCGGGCCTCGACTTTACCCCCCGCTACGCGATCTTCGGCCTCGGCGGGCCTGTTAGTCTGATGACCTGGTTTGTTTTGTTGGACAGCCACGCCCGGTGGCGGAAGGTTCTCGCCATCGGAACGCTCGCGATGACTGTCGTGGGTGTAGCAGTAGCCGATCGTGAACAGATCCGGCAATTGCCGTATACGCGCGCTGCGTTCGCGCGCATACGGTCGACCATGATGTCGCTCCAGGCCCCCCCGAACGCTGCGCAGCAAGCCGAGATGTTCGTCAATCCGCCCCTGGCACCGTACGTCTATCCGGACCTGCAATTTCTTCGGGAAGAGCGTCTCGCAATGTA